>DOQH01000037.1 GCA_003514455.1 Candidatus Magasanikiibacteriota bacterium | reverse complement strand
GTGTGGATAATTTCAATGGTTTTGGCAATAATATTGGCAGGAGAAAGTAGGTGAAACTCAAATTGAGTCGCCTGTTTTTTTGTTTCAGGCACCGGCACTGTATTTATGGCGATTAATTCTTTAATACCGCTTTGGTTCAGTGTAGACATAGCATTGCCACTCAATATTGGGTGGGTTGTAGCTACGCGGATTTCGCTCGGTCGTTCATTCGCAGGCAGTCGTTGGAAAAAATCAGCAGCTTCTTTAATTGTGCCGCCGCTTGAAATTTCATCATCAATAATCAAAGCGACTTTTCCGCCAACATCACCGATCAATTTGTGTACTGTTGGTTTTTCATCATGAGCGTAGCGTCGTTTGTCCAACATGGCTAGCGGAAGTTGAGGCATTAATTCTTGAAATGGGTGTAATTTTTTTGCTTCACCGGCATCAGGCGCGACGATTACATAATTGGATAAATCTCGTTGTTTTAAAAATTTGCAGATTAAACCGGCGCCGTTGATGGTGTCAGTTGGCAAACGGAAAAATCCCTGAATTTGCGGCGCATGCAAATCAATAAAAATGGCGCGGTTAATGCCTGATGTTTCGAGCATTTGAGCCACCAGTCGCGAAACAATGGCAATGCGCGGCCGGTCTTTTTTATCAGAGCGCGATTCGAATAAATAGGGGATTACAGCTGTGATCCGTCTGGCCGAGGCATAGCGCAGAGCATTAATGAGAATACAAAAAGAAATAAAATTTTCAGAAGCCGGAGGCGCTTGCGTGCCAATCACAAACACATCACTGCCGCGCACGCATTCCTGAATTTCCACAATCGGGTTGCCATTGCTGAAAATTTGAATATTCGCTTGACCCAATGGCATTTGCAATTCCGCGCAGATTTCTTTAGCCAATTCGGGATGAGATAAATCAGAGAAGATTTTTAAGTTAGACATATTTTAGGTCAGATCCCAATTGGGGTCGGCATTTAATTTTTTCCAAGGAATAAATTGTTTTTTTCGCGCGTGAAAATATCCGGCGGCCGCGATCATGGCGGCATTGTCACCGCAGTATTCTATTGGCAAGGCGGTATATTTTGTTTTTTGCAGATTATTCGCAATCGCGGCTTTTAATTGTTTTTGCAGTTCGCTGTTTGCCGCGACTCCACCACCCAAAAGTATTGTTTTAACTTTATGTTTTTTTGCCGCGGCTATTGTTTTAGTAATAATAACATCAATGCAGGCCTGTTGAAAAGAGGCGCAAATGTCAGCGATTATTTTTTGGTTTTTTTGACTGGATTTTGGAATTTTTTTAAAATGATAAAGCACTGCTGTTTTTAATCCTGAAAAACTAAAATCAAAATCATGCGAGTCAATCATCGGCCTCGGAAATTTAATAGCCGCTGGATTGCCTTTGGCAGCATGTTTTGCAACTTCCGGCCCGCCGGGATAGGGGAGTTTAAGAATTTTTCCAACTTTATCAAAACATTCGCCAACAGCGTCGTCACGCGTTTGGCCAATCAATTTGTATTTCAAATGTTTTTTCATTATTACCAATTCCGTGTGCCCGCCGGAAATAATTAAACAAAGGGCCGGAAATTTGATGTCATCCCGAACGAAAGCGCGGATCTTGAGATTTCTTGAAACAATTTCAGGATGAGACACCGGCAACCAATTGGCATAAATATGCCCGGCCAGGTGATTCACTGCCACCACTGGTTTTTTCCATAGATAAGCCAAAGTTCGCGCGGTTTCCACTCCCACCAATAGCGCTGTGGCAAGGCCAGGCCCGGCAGTTACGGCGATAACATCCGGCCTAAGTCGTTTTTTTTTGTCATTCCCCGATTTAATCGGGGAATACAGCGCTTCCTCTAGCATCATCGCGATTTTCTCCATATGCGCCCGAGCAGCCACTTCCGGCACAACTCCGCCATATTTGGCGTGTGTGATAGTTTGAGAGAAAATAAGGTTTTTTTGCAATGTAAATTTACCCCCTTTGTCTTCCAGTAAAGCCAGCGAGGTCTCATCGCACGAGGTTTCTATGCCTAAAATTAACATACCCCTTTATCCTATCAGATTTGACTTTTTCATTCAATTGCTATATATTATTTCCATTGGCCTCATCGTCTAATGGTTAGGACACCAGGTTTTCATCCTGGTAATCGGGGTTCGATTCCCCGTGGGGCTACCAAAATCCGACAATCTAAAATTTTACCAATTTTTTCTCTGGCGGCGCCGAGCGCCGCCCACGGCGTTTGCGGCGAATTATCGCCGTTTTTTAATTCCACTAAAACCACCTTTCGCGCCGCGAGGCGCAGGTTCGAGCCAAAAACTTTTTTGGCTATAACCTTTTTGGCGAAAAGGTTATTCTCACGCGCGATTTTAGGCAGATTCTCTGCCTCTTTTATCCAATCCTTCATCGGTTCGAGCCAGCCAGTCCGCTTTTGTTCAAAGTGGATTATTTTTTCTTCCAGCGACTTTTTCTCGCCCATAAACTTCGCTTTCTTTTCAAGATAGGTTTCCCGCTCAATATCCTGCTCTAAATAGCTGTCTAAAAGTCGCTGGAGCTTGGTTTTAATAGTTTCTATAGTATTACGTGTCTCTTGAACAAAAGCGGCCGAGGATTGGGCATTATCACTTTTGTCTTTTTCCAACATAGCCAGCAATTGTTTGGCCCAATCCTCGCTCAAAGAAAATTTTTGAAGCAAAAAGGATACTTGTTCGTCTAAACTTTCCTGGCGAATAAAAGGTTCGCTACATTTTATTGCTTTATTCTTTCTGGTGCAGTGGTAGTAAATATAATCGTGGATATTTCCGTTTTTTTGACGCTTCACCTTATATTCGCCAGTTATGCCCATTCCGCAAATGCCGCACTTCAATAATCCGCAAAATGCTTGCGGTTCGTTTTTGGTTTTATGGTGCGGCCGTCCTTTTTGCTTCAAAATATTTTGGACAGTATCAAAAATTTTCTTTGAGACGACTGGCTGGTGCTTGCCTTCGTAAAGTTCCTTGCTGTATCGAAAAAATCCTACATAGAACGGATTGGATAAAATATAAGAAATTCTGTCTCGTTTTAACGGTTTGTGATTTCGCGAGGTTATTCCGTGTTGCGCCAAAAAGTTAGAAATATCTTCAAGCCGCGAATTGCCTTGGCTGTATAATTCAAACATTTGTCGGACTATTTCCGACTTCTTTTCGTCTACCACGACATTTTTAATTCGCGGGTCATTGAAATAGCCAATGGGCGCAAGCCCCGGATATTCTCCGCGCCTAACTTTTTGGCGCATACCGCGTTTTACGTTTTCGCTCAATGAATCAACGTAATATTTGCTTTGCCCAAAAGCGATATTAAGCATAAATTTGCCTTGCGGCGTTGGTTCAAACCAAAACTGATGAAATTTCAGCGCGATAATACGCCCGCAATCCAAAAGATAAATTATCTTGCCGCCGTCAACGGAATTGCGCGCCAATCTGTCCGGATGCCAACTGATAATGCCATTGGCTTCGCCTTGCTCAATTCTATTCAGCATGGCATCAAAAATTGGTCTGCCTGGGATTTTAGCTGATTGCTTTTCTATCAGCTCCTCAACAATATTCAGCCCTTCATTTTTCGCAAAGGCGCGCAATTCCGCGATCTGGGCTTCAATGCTTAAAATTTGTTTATCCTCCACGTCCGTGGATTTGCGGGCGTACAAAAAGAATTTTTGCATAATATTTTTATTAAAACTTAAATAGCCACCCCGGTGCGACAAACCCAAAAAGCTTGGATTGTTTCCGAGATGGCTATTAAAAAAGCCCTTTGGTTGTTTGTCGCAATTTCATTGTAGCATAAATTTAAATAAAGGTAAAAATTCTTTTAGTGTTATTGGTTTTGGGCAAAGCAAAAAAACGAGACAGAATTTCAAAATCGCGCGGGAGGCGAACCTGCGCCTCGTGGCGCGAAAAGTGGTTTTAGTGGAATTAAAAAATGGCGATAATTCGCCGCAAACGCCGTGGGCGGCGCTCGGCGCCGCCAGAGAAAAAATTGGTAAAATTTTAGATTGTCGGATTTTGGTATATCTTTACGACGAAATTCGAACTTTTTTTAAACGAAACGATTGATTGCCGCCCCGCCGCGGCGGGGCGAACCGAAACGACCGACCGCAGGCGGGCAAAAAGGAAGGGGGTTGGGGGGAAGGAATTTTTGCCCGCCCTCGCTTGTCCGCCGAAGCCTCGGCGCAGGCGGGCTCCGCCGCCGCAAAATTTCGTATTGCGCTTATGCGCAAAACGCCGCTTTAAGGATTGCGCTTGCCCCGCCCGCCCGTGCGCGCGCAATCATTTAGGAACTCCCTTTTTGTTTGCTTAAATTCAATATTTTTGATAATATGGAAGTGAATATATTAGAAAAAATCGCCAAAGCGTTTGGTATTAGCGTTGACGATTTCATACAGAAATAATTATGGCGAGAAAATCATCAATTAAAAATCTTAAGAAAGCAAGGAAAGCAAAGAATGACGAGTTTTATACTCAGTACATTGATATTCAAAAAGAGATTGAAAAGTACCTGGATTATGATTCTAATACTTTTCGCAATAAGGTAATATATTGCAACTGCGACGATCCCTTTGAAAGCAACTTCTTTCGTTATTTCGNNCAAAATCAAAAGGCCGTCCGAAGGTAACAGCTAACAAGTTTATTATCAACGAAGTGCACGACATAGACGGCGACGGTGAGTTCGATTTGAAGGATGTTGCCAAACAGTTAAAGGCAAACAAACACAATGAATGGGCGCCGTTAGAAAAAAACGGTGATTTTAGAAGTCCTGAGTGCGTGGAATTGCTAAAAAAATCCGATATCGTTATAACAAATCCACCTTTCAGTTTGTTTCGCGAATACGTTAAACAACTTTTTGATTATGATAAAAAGTTTTTGATTATTGGCAATATAAATTGCCTAACTTATAGAGAAATATTCCAAAAAGTTAAAAAAAATAAAGCATGGCTTGGTAATGGAATGGGAAGATGGATTTCTGGATTTATTGTACCTAAATCCTACGAATTGTACGGATCAGAAGCTCGAATAGATAAAAATGGAGACAGAATTGTTGCCACTAATAATTGTTTATGGCTTACTAATCTTGACCACGGGCGCCGTCATCAACCATTACCCCTCATGACAATGGCAGAAAATTTAAAATATAGTAAACATAAAGAAATTAAAGACAAAAAAGAATATCCTAAATATGACAATTATGATGCAATAGAAGTACCTTTTACCGATGCAATTCCAAGTGATTATAAAGGTGTAATGGGTGTACCGATTACATTTCTTGACAAATATAATCCTGAACAGTTTGAAATTATCGATATTAATCCTCATTTTTTTACGATAGTTGAGAAAGGATTACCAAAACCACCCCAGTTAAAAATTGCTGGCCGTAACGATCCATACGCTCGTATTTTAATTAAAAAAAGTAGAAAAATAATATGAAAACAATTTTAAAAACCACCATAACCATAAAAGAAATCTGTAATGGGTTTGTTTATAACGAGCTTGAAGGTAAGGGTCTGTTCGGCTTGTCTGGTAAACTCACCATTCAGCCTGAATACCAGCGTAACTATATCTACGCCGAAGAAAACAGAGAAGCAGGCGTAATCGAGTCTGTTCTCAAAGAATATCCAATTGGCTTGATTTATTTCAATAAAGTTGGCAAAGACACATTTGAAGTTTTAGATGGGCAACAGCGCGTCACCAGTCTCGGACGATTCATCACCGACAAATTTGCCATTAAAGATGAAAACGGGATGCCGCAGATTTTTGGTAACATGGCAAAGGACAAGCAAAACAAGATTTTAGAAACAAAATTGCTCATTTACGAATGTGAAGGTACAGAAAGCCAAATAAAAGAATGGTTTAAGACCATAAATATTGCAGGTGTTCCGCTCAATAATCAGGAATTACTTAACGCTGTGTATTCTGGCCCATTCGTAACTAAGGCTAAAGAGGAATTCAGCAATAGCCAAAATGCCAATATTCAAAAATGGAGTGCGTATGTTTCCGGTAGTGCGAACCGACAGAAATTTTTGGAATGTGCTCTCGATTGGGTAAGCAAAGGCAATATTGGCGATTACATGAGCAAACATCGCAAAGACAAAAATATTGATGAGTTGAAAAAATATTTTAACACCGTCATTGATTGGATATCTAGCGTATTTACTGACGTAGAAAGCGAAATGTGCGGGCTTGAATGGGGCCGACTTTACGAGGAACATCACACAAAGAAATTCAATCCGGCCAAAGTATCAGCCGAGGTACGCAAGCTCTATGGCGACTTTTTTGTTAAGGATAAAAAAGGGATTTTTGAATATATTTTGGGAGGTAATAACGACACAAAATTGCTTAATATTCGTATTTTTGACGAACCAACTAAAAGAGCTGTTTATGAAAAGCAGACTCGCGAAGCTGAAACTAAAAAGAAATCAAATTGTTCACTTTGTGCAGTTGGACACGACGCTAATAAGGATAAGATTTGGAGTTTTGGTGAAATGGAAGCAGATCATGTATCAGCGTGGAGTAAGGGTGGTGCTACTTCAACGAAGAATTGCGAGATGCTGTGTAGGACACACAATCGAGCAAAAGGAAATCGGTAGTAGAGTTAGCAATTCAAATTATCTCGGCCATACAGGTGTGAATTAAAAAACGGTTTTTTACAGCCGTTTTTTAATTGATAGGGGTGTGGATAAGTTATACTATTGACTTTTGATTATACGGGGAGTAGTATTACCACTATGGGAGCAATAAATATGATATCCATAAAGCAGAATCAAAAAGACAAAGAATATGAAATTAATAGGCATACAACCATTGCGGGATTTCGTGAATGTATATGCTGATTCGCGATCGCAAATTGAATCATGGGAGGCTGAAGCTGAAGAAGCTCAATGGGGTACGCCGCATGATCTCAAGAGCAAATATCCAAAAGCAAGTATTTTGAAGGACAAGAACATAATTTTCGACATTTGTAGAAATAAGTATAGGTTATGGGTAAAGGTAAGTTACAAGAATCAAACCATTTTAATAAAGAAAATTGGCACCCACAAAGAATACGATAAGTGGCAAATAATTTAGTAAAAAATATGGACGAAATTAAAATTATTAAAACTGAAGAAGATTACCAAAAAGCTCTTAAAATGGCAGAGGAGCTAATTGTTCGTGATCCAAATCCAGATTCCCCAGAAGGAGAACAGCTAAGACTTCTTACTACTCTTATAAAAGATTATGAATCTCAAGTTTTCTCCAAAATACTCCCTGATCCGGTTGAGGCAATTAAATTCAGAATGGAACAAGCTGATCTTAAACCCGCCGATTTAATTCCTTACATAGGTAGCCGTAGTCGTGTTTCAGAAATTCTTTCTGGTAAACGCCAACTTACACTTGATATGGTTAGAGTGCTTTCCACAGGACTCGGTATACCAGCAAAGGTATTAATACAAAAGCAAATGCGACCAGAATTACAAAATTGGGATACAGGCCTTATAAGAACAATGGAACAACGAGGTTATTTCGGCAAAAAGACACTTAAAAAATATAATAAATCTGAGCTTATAAGTAGCTTCTTTGAGATGTTTGGTAGTTTACAGCCAGCTGTTTTGTATCGAAAAACTAGTTTTCGTTCTTCGCCTCGTACCGACAATAATGCTTTGATCGCATGGGGTTTGCGAGTGTCGCAGAAGGCTGCGCAAATAAAAACTTCTGTTAAATACAAAAAGGGTACGGCAAACCTTAAATTTATGCAGGATGTTCTGCGATTTAGCACCCAAGACAATGGCCCCTTATTTGCGCGTGATTATCTCAAAGAGCACGGCATAAAGCTAGTTATAGAATCACATCTTCCCAAAACTCACTTAGACGGTGCTACGTTATTCGTGGACAAGGATAATCCTATTATTGGTCTTACAGTCCGTCACGATCGTCCTGATAATTTTTGGTTTTCGTTAATGCATGAGCTCGCACATATTGCGCTACACTATGAAAATGGAATTGAATATTTCTATGATGAAAAAATTCAAGAAAAGGATGGAATACAAGTTGATGACAGAGAAAAAGCCGCTGACGAACTCGCAGAAGAATCGATTTTACCCAGAAGTAAATGGGAAACAAGTGCCGCAAAACGAACACCTAACCAATTTTCTACATTGGATTTGGCCAATGAATTAGGCGTACAGGCTGCGGTTATCGCAGGAATGATTCGGTTCAAACATAAAAAATTCTATTATTTAAACGAAATGATTTACGACGAAAATCTTAAGATTAAACAATTCTTCCCCGAAGAATTTAAAGAACAAATATGACTATAATAAATTCTTACATTCCAATACTTCGCTGGAAATTAGCTGAGAGAAAAGCACTAGAGCAACTTTTTCAACAAGATAGAGAAAATTTAACACCCTTAATAGAGTTCGTAATGCCATCGGCTACAACCAAGAAGCAGGGTGATAAAATTGTAATTACAAAAACATCCAAAGAAAAACTCACCGAGATGTTGTCTGATGTCGCAAATAATTTTTTGAAGTCATGCGGACAAAATATTATATTTATTGACGTCCACTTACTGGATAGCGATGTAAGGGTTTCTTCGTTTGAACAGATTCTGTCATCATCAAATAAACTAAATTTACTCTCAGTTCCGGTAATCTACATCATACCCGTGACCAGCACCAGCGCCGATATGGCAACTCGGACTGTTGCCATCAATTATGCAAAATCGAGCGGGCACGGACTTTGTATCCGTATTGATAGGTCCCACTTTGACGAAAATGATCTCTCATCACATATTTCTAAGTTTGTTGCCGACAATAAACTTGATACTAAGAACATTGATTTACTCGTTGATCTGGGTGTTATTGGCCAAGGCATAATTGCAGAGGACATAGTAAAAAAACTTACTCAAATTCCTAATATGAATAATTGGCGCTCATTTATTATATCTGCAGGCGCCTTCCCAAAAAATTTAACAGAATTTATGCCGGGCAAAGTGCATGAACTTGATCGATTAGACTGGAAGCTATGGAAATCCATTAAAGATACCACTAGCTTATCACGCATCCCACTTTTTTCTGACTACACGATTCAGTGCCCTATATATGATCCGGTTAATATTAGAGGTAGTGTAAGTGTACGGTACACAGATAACGATAAATGGTGGATATTTAGAGGTAAAAAACCAGGAATTATTGACCAAAAGACTAAAGAGAAAGGACCGGGGCTAGAACAGTATATAGATCACGCCAAAACGCTTATAGGAGAAAGCTTTAGTAAATTTTATAAAGGTGCCGATTATAGTTTTGGTGATGCAGAAATTGCTCGAATCGCCGCGCCCAAAAATAAAAAGCCGGGAAACCCGACCACATGGCTTACCATTGGTATTAATCACCACATCACGCTGGTTGCACGTCAGTTCTCCAATTCTGTCGAGAAGAAAGCAGAACACTCCTAATATGTTTCTTTAACATCTTAAGTTCGATTGATTCGGCGAGTCGCTGATACACCACTTCTCTAGGTTTTGAGCGAACACCTTCTGCCTTACCAAGACTTTCAAGTTTATCTAGGGCTTCTTGCCTCCACAATAATCGCGCAATTGAAACAGCATGTTGTTCAGGATTATTCTTTGCTTTTCTAATTAAATTGAAAAAGACAGCGCCATTGTCGCTTATGTGTGCCGTTTCTACTCCCCACCAATCGGGAATCATTTTAAATGCATCAATGAGATGTTTGCTGCCAAGAATTAGAGTAATCTGATCAAAAATAGCATTATATGCTTGCACCTGTTCTGGTAATCTATCAAGAGTATCGCGATCGCTCTTGATTTCATAGCCGTGCATTATACCGTTTATAACCGCAATATCTATTCTAACGCTCCCATGTTGAACGCCTAATTCATCGATTATTCTCAATTTTTTATCCTTTGCGTATTTCTTTTTTAAAACTTCTTTAAGCGCGGACCTTATGATCAAATCGTTTGTAGAGAGAATATTTTTTGATTTTTGTTTCTCAATCATAAAGATTTAAATCATGTATTTATATCACTTTTATTATATCACAGATTAAAATATTATGGTATATAAATAAGGCTCTTTAAAAACTGGCGGGGATAAACTTCCTCCCACTTTTCTGTAATCATGCTAAGTCCCTTTTATCCCCCTCCGCAGCTGCTTTTTAAGGCATTTGCGGCGGGGGTTGGTATAAAAGGTCGACAGCCCTGATTAATAGAAAATAAGTTGAAGTTAAAAGTATGAGCAAGAAAATTACTACTCATACGGGAGAGAAGGCACCCGTATCTGGACAATACCAGCCTGCGGGTACCAAACAAGAGATTACCTTATCAAAAGGTGATCGCGTGCCTCCATATCATCAAAGAGCAAAGTCATTTGTTCTTGTTGATAGAACGAAGCACAAGAAGTAATCTTTCCCGTTCCTCGCCAGTTTTTAGGGAGTTCTAATTAATCAATCGAATCGAACGGCGATTCGTGACGGCGCGCCAGCTTCGCTGGCACGAAATTTTGCGGCGGCGGAGCCCGCCTGCGCCGAGGCTTCGGCGGACAAGCGAGGGCGGGCAAAAATTCCTTCCCCCCAACCCCCTTCCTTTTTGCCCGCCCGAGCGGTCGTTTCGGTTCGCCCCGCCGCGGCGGGGCGGCAATCAATCGTTTCGTTTAAAAAAAGTTCGAATTTCGTCGTAAAGATATACCAATAATAAACAAAACTCCCTCGGATATCCGAGGGAGTTTGATTTTAAAATTATTTTTTCAAAGCGTCTTTTAATGTTTTACCCGCTTTAAATTTTGGAACAGTGACTGGCGGGATCTGAATTTTTTCTGTTGGTCTTTGCGGATTCACGCCAATTCGTCCTGCTCGTTTCTTGGCTGAAAAAGTTCCAAAACCGGCGATAGTAACTTCTCCTGCGGCTTTCAAAGTGGCTGTTACTGTATCAGTGTAGCACTCTAGCATTTCTTCCGCCTGTTTTTTGGAAACAGCGCATTTTTCCGCGATAATCTCAGCTAACGCAACTTTATTCATAGTCCACCTCCCCTCTATCGGGCTAAAGCCCGTTATATTTTAATTTCTTTTTGAATCAATTTGATTTTTTTCGTTTTTTTGGTTTTTGGATCAACTTCCACATATAGCGCGTTCACCATGGCAACTTCGGTTTCCGGCCATTCAAATTTGGCGTCATTTTCTTTAAGAAATCTTTCAATCACTTTTTCTTTGGCCACTCCGATAACAGTATTTACGGCTCCAGTCATGCCCACATCAGTGACAAATCCTGTGCCGCCAGGCAAGACGCGAGCATCGGCTGTTGGCACATGCGTGTGCGTGCCCCAGACAGCCGAGACGCGTCCGTCCAGAAAATAGCCCATGGCCACTTGTTCGGATGTGGCTTCTGTGTGNNGCAAGAGTTAGCAATTTTTCTCCAACACCAGGCTGATTGACCATATTAGCCGGCCGCAAAAGAGGGGAGTCAATTTCCGTTAGAATTTGATCCACTTCCGGCTTGTCAAAACAATGATCACCGTTGGTGAAAAAGTCCACGCCGGCCAGTTGCATTTCGCGCAAGGTTTTGGGAGTAACTCCAGAGCCATGCGCCGCATTTTCCGCATTAGCAATCACCAAGTTTGGTTTATATTGTTTTTTCAGCGACGGCAGAATTTTTTGCAAAGCCTCGCGACCGGTGCGGCCGACAATGTCGCCGAAAATGAGAAATTTTAACATATTACTTCGCGTATTCAATCACTCTTTTTTCTCTGATTACTGTAATTCTGATTTCACCGGGATATTGCAATTCTTGTTCAACTTTCTGCGCGATGTTGCGCGCCAAATTATATGCGTTTAAATCATCAATTTCTTCCGGTTTTACAAACACGCGCACTTCGCGGCCAGCTTGAATCGCGTAAACTTTTTCAATGCCAGGAAAAGAATTTGCTACATTTTCCAACTCTTCCAAACGATGCACAAATTGTTCGTATGAGTCCTTGCGGGCTCCGCGCCGCGCTCCGGAAATTGCGTCAGCCGCTTTTACAATGCAAGCAATCAAAGTTGTCGGCTTGTCTTCATGGTGCGCCAAAGCAGCGTAAGCGATTTCTTCGTCAAAATTAAATTTCTTTAAAATTTGGTGTCCGATTTCCGGATGCCCGCCTTGCGTTTCATGATCAATGGCTTTGCCAATGTCGTGAAAGAATCCAGCTTTTTTAGCCACCACCGGATTTATGCCCAACTCTTCAGCCATCATGGCGGACAGGTGCGCCACCTCCGTGGAGTGGTTCAAGATATTTTGGCCATAGCTGGTGCGATATTTCAAACGGCCGATAATGGAAATCATTTTCGGATCCAAGCCGGTAAAACCAAGTTGGTATACTGCTTCTTCACCTGTTTTTTTAATGTCAGTGGACAGTTCAATTTTGGCCGCTTCCACATATTCTTCAATGCGCGCCGGCTGAATTCGTCCGTCGGCAATCAATTTAGTCAAAGCCAATTTAGCCACTTGTCGGCGGATTGGCGAGAATCCGGAAATAGTAATTGCTTGCGGAGTATCATCCACAATCAATTCACAACCGGTAAGTTTTTCAATTGTTTTAATGTTGCGACCTTCTTTGCCAATAATACGGCCTTTCATTTCTTCATTTGGCAAGTCAACCACAGAGCTCGTGGTCTCGGCCGCGTGCGAAGACGCGTAACGCTGGATAGCAGTGATAATAATTTCTTTGGATTTTTGTTCAAACACATCGGATGATTCTTGTTCCAATTTGTAGACGCGGCCAATCAAATCATCTTTGATTTTTTGCTCCACTTGTTTGAGCAATTCTTCGCGAGCTTGTTCTTGCGTGAGAGCGGCCACAGCTTGTAATTTTAAAATGGCCTCGTCGCGCAGTTTTTCCACCTCTGCTTTTATTTCATTAAGTTTGTCAACCCGTTCTTGCAATTTTTGTTGTTTATCCTGCAATTCCAAAAGTTTTTGGTCAAACATTGATTCGCGTTTTTCCAACCGTTGTTGGATTAGGCGCAATTCTTGGCGGCGCGTTTCTTCTTCTTTTTTTGCCTCGTCAATAATCTGCATGGCCTTTTCGCGCGCGCGCAACACCATTTCCTGTTGCTTGGCCTTTGTTTCGTTGATTAATTTTTCCGCCTTGGCTTCCACTGAATCAGCGCGTGAGCGGGCAATGCGTTGGCGCAGAAAATAGCCAATTAAAAGACCGAGTCCTCCGCTCAAAATAAAGAGGAAAAGTAAAATTGTATTCATACCTCGTTCCAAATCCCCAGGGGTTTAGAATAGGTTGATAGAAAGCAAAAATTTGCCTGTATTCAGGCGAGAATGTAGAGTAGTTATTTTTTCAGAATTGGAGAATAAGAACATGAAGATAAAATTTGGCTGAAAAATCACTGTTTTTGCCTTACTTCAACCCTTTGGCTTCCAAAATCCGGTAGGATTTAATTAATAATTAAGTATGAATATATGATAGCACAGATTGAAATTTTTGTCAAAATTAGGGCTGAAACCGGTGGCAGAGATAAAAAATACCGCCAGCTTGGTAGCTAGCGGCGCGAAGGGTGAGTTTCGTTGGGTTGTCAAAGCGAGGCGAGTGAGAGTAGATCCTCCATATTTAGTATTTTGACCGGCTTGATATTGTCTGGATCAGATGGGCCGAAGACGCCAATATAGCCATCCAAGCGGTTTTTGTCCGGTAGGAAGAGCGCGCGTAACCGGCCGACAAGGAACTTTGTCCCGGCTGGGTCTTGCACAAACAGCAAGCCGGTCGGAGTGATTTCAAAGTCGCGTTTTTCTACAAAAACTATGTATGACCACTGAAGTCGCTTCGTGATTTTGCCATCGGCATCAATCACGAGTCCGCTGATAATATGTCCATGTATATCAACTCCAGCCGCGCGGCAGGGTATACCTAATGTCGGTTCTTGGGTAACTTTTGGCGGTCCATGCCGGTCGCTAGTTTTTACTGTAAAGAATTTGTAGCGGCCAGTTGGATTGCCATCGTTATCTGTTTCAGGGCACTGTACTGTGGCAGTAAACCATTCGCGGCTACAACATGATGTCAGCATGCATTCCCACTCGCCGCGGCATGGTATAGTAATTTCTGTCCCTTTTGGAAAATCCCTGATCAATTTCAAAACACTCAAAGTCGCATCGTTCATTTGTCCCCCTTTCCTCTGGTTAAAGAGGAGTTAGTTGTGTATCTGCACTTTATTTCATTTAATCTGTTTTGTCAAAACGCGCCATTTGACTATAAAGCGCAAAAAGAGTATCATTTGAATACATGAATGTCTCTGAATTAGCCCGACAACTTAATACCACAACTACCGAACTGTATCATTTATTACCGCAGTTTGGTTTTGATATTGGCCGCAAGGCCGTAAAGGTGGATGATCGTGTGGCGTATAAAATACAGGCGGCCTGGCCTCCATTGTATAGAAAATGGCAGGATGAACAAAAAGCCAAATATTCTTTAAACGCGAATGAGGCGCTTAAAGCGCGGGGAGCCGGAGAAGAAGTGGAGAAAAAAATTGTGCCGGTTCCACCGGCCATTACAGTGCGCGATTTTGCCGTCCGGCTGAATCTTCCAATCACAACTGTTATTCGTGAATTATTAAAAAATGGAATTTTGGCATCGCTTAATGAACGGATTGATTATGAAACCGCGAACATTATTGGCGGGGATTTGGGAGTAAAAATTGAACCGGAAGTGGAAAAAAAAGGAGATGAAATAGATACGACTTCGTTGGATAGATTAAAAGATATTTTGGAAAGCGAAGATAAAAAAGATTTGGAACCGCGGCCACCGGTAGTGGTTGTGATGGGTCATGTTGACCATGGCAAAACGCGGCTATTGGATGCCATTCGCAAAACCAATGTCATGGGCGGCGAGGCCGGCGGCATTACCCAGCACATTGGCGCGTATCAAGTAATGGTGCCTTTTAAAAATGAAACGCATGGAAAAATTGAAAATCGTTCGCTGACATTTATTGACACTCCTGGTCACGAGGCCTTTACTGTAATGCGTTCGCGCGGCGCCAAGGTGGCTGATATTGCCATTCTCGTGGTGGCGGCTGATGACGGAGTCCAACCTCAAACAAAAGAGGCGGTTAAAATTATTGAAGCGGCCAAGTTGCCGTTTTTGGTGGCGTTGAATAAAATTGACAAGCCCGAGGCGGATATTGATAGAGTGAAAGCGCAATTAGCGGAAATCGGATTGCAAGCAGAAGAGTGGGGCGGCAAGACAGTGATTGTGCCAATTTCCGCCAAGGCCGGAATGAACATTGATAAATTATTGGAAATGGTTTTATTGCTCGCTGATATTGATAAAGAAAAAATCGTGTCCAATCCCAATCGTCGGGCGGTTGGTACAATCGTTGAATCGCACATTGACCCGCAGGCAGGGCCCGTGGCAACTCTTTTGGTGCAGAGCGGAACTTTGCGCGTTGGTGAAAATTTAGCAATAAATTTTGCTTTGTACGGCCGTGTTAAGGCCTTGAAAAATTGGAAAGGCGAGTTTGCCAAATTTGCTCCGCCATCAATGCCTGTGCAGATTTTGGGTTTTAAAGTCGCGCCGGCAGTAGGTGATATTTTGGAGGTGCCGGAATCAGTAAAGGGCTTGGAGAAAAAATTAAAACCATCGTATTTGGTACAGGAAAAATCAGTGATTACTCAGCCGATTCAGGTGGCGGCAGGTGAAGAAGCAGTGGCAAAGAAAAAATATTCAATAATTATTCGCGCTGATGTACTTGGTTCTTTAGAGGCGATTTTGGGTTCATTGGAAAGAATGATTCATCCGGAAGTCGGTGTGGAGGTGGTGGCCAAGGGTTTAGGTTCTGTCACCGACGCCGAGATTTTGCGAGCGGCAGCTACCGGAGCTCATATTTTGGGTTTTCATGTGCCAATCGCGCCAAAAGCGGAATTATTAGCCAAACAAAAAGGCGTCACGATTAAACATTACAAAATTATTTATGATTTATTGGGCGATGTGAAAAAAGAATTAGAAAAACTTTTGCCTTTGGAAATTTTGCGCGAAGAGCTTGGTAAGATTGAGGTTTTGGCGATTTTCAGAACAGAGAAAAAATATCAAATAGTGGGCGGTCGTGTGTCTGACGGCCGAGCGGAAAATAACGTGAAGGCGCGCATTATGCGCAATGGCGAGCAAGTTGGCTCTGGCGAAGTGGTTGAGTTGCAAGCAGGTCGGCAGAAAGTCAAAGACGCTTTGGCCGGACAAGAATGCGGATTGAAACTGCAGACCAAAGACGCGGTTGAGGTGGGGGATAAGATTGAGTTGTATCACGAAGAAATTAAAGAAAGAAAATTAGGATTTTAAATTTATGTTAGAGTTAAATAAGGACAATTTTAAAAAAGAGGTTTTGGAAAGTGCGGTTCCGGTGCTGGTGGATTTTTTCGCCACTTGGTGCGGGCCGTGCAAAATTATGATGCCAATTGTGGAGGAATTGGCCGCAGCCGCCGGACAAAATTTCAAAGTCGCCAAAATCAATGTTGACGAGGCCAATGATTTGGCGCAGGAATACGAAGTAATGAGCATCCCCACATTTATTGTTTTTAAAAACGGCAAAGAAACTGAACGGGTAATGGGAGCTCAAGCCAAAGAAAAATTATTAGAATTATTAAAATAATTTTTTATGTCTGTTTTCAAATCAGCGCTCAATCAATTAAAAACAGCGGCCGAGGCCATGAATTTGGATCCATCGGTTTTGGAAGTTTTAAAAAAACCACAACGCGTGATTGAATTATCATTGCCTTTGAAAAAAGATAATGGTACGGTAGAAGCGTTTGAGGCCTATCGCGTGCAGTATAACAACGCGCGCGGGCCATTTAAGGGAGGTATTCGTTATCATCCCGATGCATCTTTGGATGAAGTAAAAGCCTTGGCTTTTTGGATGACAATCAAATGTGCCGTGGCTGACATTCCTTATGGTGGAGCTAAGGGCGGAATTAAACTTGACCCGAAAAAATTATCCGAGCATGAATTGGAGCATTTGACTCGCGGCTATACTCGCGCTTTACGTTGGGCAATAGGGCCTAAACAAGATATCCCGGCTCCTGATGTAAATACCAACGGGAAAATAATGGGCTGGATCGCGGATGAATTTGGCAATTTAGTTGGTGAGTACAAGCCGGCGGTTGTGACCGGCAAGCCCATTGCCATTGGCGGATCGGAAGGGCGTGAAGTGGCTACCGGAACCGGCGGTTTTTTCGTGCTCGCAGAAGTTTTGAAAAAAATGAAAAAAGACCCGAAAAAAATGAAAGTGGTGGTTCAGGGCATTGGCAATGTGGGATATTGGTTTGCCAAAGCCGCGCAAGCCGCTGGGATGAAAATTGTGGGTGTGTCTGATTCTCGCGGCGGAATTTATGACAAACGCGGCTTAGGAATGGACATTGATCATGTGATGGAAACAAAAAAGAGTAAAGGGCTTTTGGCAGGATGTTATTGCTCCGGTTCTGTGTGTGATTGCAAAAATTATCAGGCAGTGAGTAATGAAAAATTATTGGAATTGCCTTGCGATGTGCTGGTGCCCGCTGCTTTGGAAAATCAAATTATGGCTCATAATGCCAATCGTATCAAAGCGCCTATTATTTTGGAACTTGCCAATGGTCCAATTGATTCAGAGGCTGATGTCAAATTGGCGAAAAAGAATGTTTTAATAATTCCTGATGTTTTGGCAAATTCTGGCGGAGTTGTCGGAAGCTATTTGGAATGGGTGCAAAATCTTTACGGATATTCTTGGAAAGAAGAAGAGGTTTTGAATAAAATGAAAGATAAATTGGCCGCGGCTTTTGGAGCTGTGTGGCAGGCGCGCGAAAAACAAAAGGTGACTATGCGCGTGGCCGCTTTCATCGTTGCTTTGCGCCGTTTGGGCGAGGCGATGAAAGGCAGGGGGGTGATTTAAGAATAAAAACCGGGCAACTCGCTCGGTTTTTTGTTTTTTGGTATAATAAATAGGTATGTGGCTCTTAATTACAGCCGTCGCTTATTTTTTAAACGCCATCGCGGCAGTCGTGGATAAGTTTTTGATTTCCAAGAAAATTTCAAATCCGGCTGTGTACGCGTTTGCGATTAGCTCTTTAGGGCTTTTGGGACTGGTTTTAATACCATGGGGATTTGACTGGATTGGCTGGTACAATTTTGGCATTGTTTTTATAGCCGGCGTCTCGTTTACTTGCGCGCTTTTGCATCTTTTTAAGGGGTTGGCGGTGAATGAAAGTTCGCGCATTACGCCATTTATCGGCGGCTTGTCGCCGATTTTTGTGTTTTTATTTTCTTTTTGGTTGCTGGGCGAGCGGCTTGGCGGAAAACAGTTGTTCGCTTTTATTTTAATCATCATCGGCACGATTTTCATTTCTCTTGACAAGAGCAACAAGAAAAATTTGGCGCGTGGTTTTTTGTACGCTGGAATTTCGGCTTTGATGTTTGGCATTTCTTACACTTTGACAAAATTAGCTTACAATAATTTGTCTTTTATTAATGGTTTTGTCTGGCTGCGCATTACAACTTTTATTGGCGGATTGTTTTTGTTGTATAGCGCTACCAATCGGCGCGATATTTTTCATCCGAGTGAAAAAACAGTTAAAAAAGCAGGGCTGTTGTTTTTATTTGGCCAGGTTGCCGGAGCCGCGAGTTTTCTTTTGGTTAATTACGCGATTTCCATTTCCAGCGTGACGATTGTCAATGCTTTGCAAGGTTTGCAATATGTGTTTTTGTTGATTATGGTTTTGATTTTGGCGCGATGGCGGCCGCGAGTATTGGAAGAGAAATTGCGCGGCGGGGTGTTGGCGCAAAAAATCGGGGCGATTATTTTAATCGGCGCCGGATTGTATTTGTTGGTTTAAAATGTTATGAAAAAAATTTTAATATCCATTGCGGTTTTGTTGGCGGTATTTTTAGTTTTTTTCTGGACGCGCGATTATTCCTCTGGTCGTTCGATGATTTTTGGCGTTACTTTCAGTCAGCCCCAAGCAGAATATTTGGGACTGGATTGGAAAAAGACCTATATAGATATGCTGGATAATTTAAAAGTGCGAAATCTGCGCTTGCTGGCTTATTGGCCAAAGATTGAAAAAGAGTCGGGTAAGTTTGATTTCAGCGATTTGGATTGGCAAATTAACGAAGCCAAAAAGAGAAATGCCAAAATTATTTTGGCAATTGGCGAGCGTTTGCCACATTGGCCTGAATGCCACGCGCCTGATTGGGCAAAGGATTTATCACCGGATAAAAAACAGGGTCAGGTGATTGAGATGTTGCAGGCGGTTGTGAAACATTACAAAAAACAAAGCAATATTATAATGTGGCAGGTGGATAATGAGCCATTGGTAAATTGGTTTGGCCAGTGCGGTCAGGCGGACAAGGAATTTGTGAAAAAAGAAATTGTGCTTGTGAAATCAATGGATTTTCGGCCAGTGTTGATTACTGATAGCGGGGAATTGGGCTGGTGGCGGCCGGCGTCGCGATTGGGTGATTTTTTCGGCACAACACTTTATCGCGTTGTGTGGAATAAATATGTTGGTTATTGGAATTATAAATATCTGATTCCGCCAGCGCTTTATTATTGGAAAGCCAAATTGGCCGGGCTCTATCCTGCCGGCGTGATTATCGCAGAGTTGCAAGCAGAGCCATGGTTGCGCGAAGATATCAGCAAAATTACTTTGGAAGAACAGCGCCATTCAATGGATGCGACCAAATTTCGTGAAGCAGTAAGTTTCGCTCGTCGCACCGGTTTTGCCGAATCATATTTGTGGGGCGTGGAGTATTGGTATTGGTTGAAAGACAAAAAAGGCGACAGTTCGCTTTATGACGAAGCGAAAAAGGTGTGGATGAAGTAAGATTTAATGATGAACAGGCGCGTATTGCCATACGCGCCTTTCTTTGTTAAAATATATAGCATAAATATGGATAAGTACAATCCGCAAAAAATTGAGAAAAAGTGGCAAAAGTACTGGGAGAATGAGAAGATTTTTCGCGTATCGAACAATTTTAGCAAACCAAAGAAATTCATTTTGGATATGTTTCCATACCCTTCTGGCGTAGGCCTGCACGTTGGGCACCCTAAGGGATATATTGCCACTGATGTTATTTCCAGAATGAAAATGGCGCAAGGTTTTAATGTTTTGCATCCAATGGGTTGGGACGCGTTTGGTTTGCCTGCGGAAAATTACGCTTTGAAAAATCATGTGCATCCGCGCGAAGCCGTGGAGCGTAATATTGCCACTTTCAAAAGACAGTTGGAAACATTGGGTTTTACTTATGATTGGGACAGAGAAATAAATACCACTGACCCGCAATATTACAAATGGACGCAATGGGCATTTTTACAAATGTTCAAACGAGGTTTGGCGTTTGAATCAAATGAACCAATCAATTGGTGTCCGTCTTGCCAAACCGGACTGGCAAATGAGGATTTGGAAGACGGCAAGTGCGAAAGATGTGGCACTATAATTGAACGCAAACCAATGCGTCAGTGGGTTTTAAAAATCACCGACTACGCGGAACGGCTACTTAATGATTTGGAAAAATTGTCCGAGTGGGAGGAATCAATTAAAGGCATGCAAAAAAATTGGATTGGGAAAAGCGAAGGGGCGGAGGTGGCATTCAGTGTCATTGCGAGCGAAGCGAAGCAATCTCGTGATAAAAATGCGGAGATTGCCGCGTCGCCTCCGGCTCCTCGCAATGACATTTTAAAAATTTTCACCACCCGACCCGACACTCTTTTTGGCGCTACATATACGGTTGTTGCGCCGGAGCATCCTTTAGTGGCGGATAATTTACAGCTAATCACTAACAGGCAGGAAGTTGAGAAATATATTGCCAAGGTGAAAAACAAAAGCGATTTGGAGCGCACTGATTTGGCAAAAGAAAAAAATGGCGTAGAATTAAAAGGGGTTAAGGCAATAAATCCTGTGAATGACGAGAAATTGCCAGTTTGGATTGCGGACTATGTTTTAATGAGCTATGGAACCGGCGCCATAATGGCTGTGCCAGGGCACGACGAGCGCGATTGGGAGTTTGCGAAAAAATACGGATTGGAAATTAAAGAAGTTGTTAAAGGCGGTGATGTTATTAAAGCTGCGTTTATAGCGAATGGCGTGAATGTAAATTCCGATTTTTTAAATGGTTTGACAACAGTCGAAGCCAAAGAAAAAATGATTCAATGGTTGGAAAAAAATAATTTTGGCAAACGACATGTAAATTATAAAATTCGTGATTGGGTTTTCTCTAGACAAAGATATTGGGGCGAGCCGATTCCTTTGATTTATTGCGTCAAGTGTGGTTGGGTGCCTGTGCCTGAAAAGGATTTGCCTGTGGAATTGCCCAAAGTTGATAAATACGAACCAACAGGCACAGGTGAATCGCCTTTGGCGAAAATTGACAAATGGGTCAATACCAAATGTCCCAAATGCAACGGGTCGGCCAAACGAGAAACCAATACTATGCCGCAGTGGGCAGGGTCGTGCTGGTATTATCTCCGCTATATTGACGCGTATAATAATAAGGCCTTGGTGGATAAGGACAAAGAAATATATTGGTCGCCGGTGGATATTTATATTGGCGGGGCAGAGCACGCTACACGGCATTTGATTTATGCTCGTTTTTGGCACAAATTTTTATTTGACATCGGCGTTGTGAGTCATGAAGAGCCGTTTGTCAAAATGCAGCATGTTGGTTTGATTTTGTCCGAAGACGGACGCAAAATGAGTAAACGCTGGGGCAATGTTATAAATCCCGATGATGTAATTTTGAATTATGGCGCTGATGCTATGCGCGTTTACGAAATGTTTATGGGGCCGTTTGACCAACCATGCGCTTGGAGCACTCAAGGGCTCGTTGGCGTGAGGCGATTTTTGGATAAGGTTTGGGGATTGGCTGATAAGTTGGGCGGTAGTGAATCGTCCGTTGAGTCTTTGCTTCACCAAACAATTAAAAAAGTTACAGCTGATATTGACACCATGCGATTTAATACAGCCATTTCCGCTTTGATGATTTTAACAAATGCTTTTGCTGATTTGGCCAAAATTTCAGTGTGGGATTACAAAATTTTGTTGCAGCTGCTTTCTCCATTTGCCCCGCATATGTGCGAAGAGTTGTGGCAGACCTTGGGCGAAAAGAAATCCATTATTTTTGCCGCTTGGCCGAAGTTTGACGCTACCAAAGCCAAGGATCAAACTCAAATTATTGTCGTGCAGGTGAACGGAAAATTACGCGATCAATTTGAAATTTCAGCTGATGAATTAACCGAAAATGTAGCTAAAGAAAAAGCGTTGGAGAGCGCGACAATTCAAAAATGGCTTTCCGGCCAAACACCAAAAAAAGTGATTTATGTGAAGGAAAAATTGGTGAATATAGTTATTTAAAATGTTCTTACACAAACTAGCCCAATCCAAATCCGGTGTTTTTATTTTTGTTTTGAGTAGCTTTATTATCGGCGCGGTTGCCGCGCCTGTTTTGAAAATCAGTCGAGCCAATTTGAGCCAGCTGATTTTTATTTTTATTTTATTGATTGCGGCTGCGGTGGTGTTTTGGCCAAAAAAGAACTGGCGCCTGTTGTCTCTTGGCGCTCTTTTTTTATTTTTATCTTTTTTTCGTTTTTCTATGACTGAGCCGCCGCTCGCGCCGTCAAATTTGATTTTTTATCATGATCGATGGATTGCGGCGGAAGGAGTTATTTCCGACGATCCAAGTTTTGATGGTAAGCAGAAAATAATTTTACAGGTTGAGAAATTGAAAGTCATCACGAGCGATGACGAAACGCGCGCCGTGAACGGCAAGGCAATTTTGTATTTAGATCGTTATCCGGAATATCATTATGGCGATTTATTATCATTAAATTGCAATTTGGTCAAGCCGTTGGAAAGCGAAGATGGCGAGCAAAAATTTTCTTATCCGGCCTATTTGGCGCGGCAGGGCGTTTGGAGCGTGTGTTTGAACGGGAGAATTAAAGAAGTTGAGCCGGGACACGGTAATTGGTTTTATGGAAAAATTTTAATATTTAAAAGTATTTTGGTTGAGGGAGTGAATAAAATTTTGCCCGAACCGCAATCGTCTTTTCTCGGCGGTTTGCTTTACGGCGCGCGTCAGTCAATTCCAGCTGATTTAAAATTGGCTTTCAGCCGCACCGGTACGGCGCACATTGTTGCTGTCTCAGGCTATAATATCACTATTATTGCCGCGGCTATTCTCGCGATTTTGCAGGGTTTAAGCGTGCCGCGCAAGCGCGCTTTTGGGGTTTCGGTTGTTTTAATTGTTGTTTTTGTTTTGCTGACCGGAGCGAGCGCGTCTGTGGTGCGGGCAGGGCTTATGGGTATTATTGTTTTGTGGGCGCGCCATGTTGGGCGATTGAGTCAAGCCGGACGGGTTTTGGTTTTTACCGCCTTTTTAATGCTGTTGTTTAATCCGCGGCTGATTTTTTTTGATGCCGGATTTCAATTATCATTTGCCTCCACTTTGGGAATTTTGTATTTGTCGCCGATTTTGGAAAATTACAGCCGGTCTTGGCCCAAGATTTTGGGGTTTAAGGAATCTTTGCTTACCACTTTGAGCGCCATTGCGGCCACCGCGCCTTTGATCGCCTATTCGTTCGGCAGTTTTTCTCTGGTCGCGCCGATTGTGAATTTATTGATTTTGCCAGCCATTCCTTACACCATGGCTTTGGGTTTTGGCGCCATGATTTTGGGCTTATTGTATTTTCCATTGGGACAGGTGTGGGGTTCGGTTGTTTGGCTGCCGCTGACATACATTATTAAAGTGGTGGAGTATTTTTCCAGTTTGGGTTGGGCGTCAATCGCTGTGCCGCAAGTGTCATGGTGGGTGATGATTTTAGCGTATGCGGTTTTGATTTGGATTATGTGGAGATTCAGGCGTCCAGCAAATTTATGAAAAAGAAATTATTTGTTGCCATCATTTTTGTCGCTGTCTCTGTCATCGGCCTATTTTTTTATCGTCAACCGGTGAAAATAGCCACTCCGCCAATTTTTAGCTCATCAAAAATTGCAACTTCTTCGTTACGGGTAATTTTCTTTGATGTTGGTCAAGGTGATTCAGCTTTGATAATAACGCCGCAAGACAAGACAATTTTGGTGGACGGTGGACCGGATGACAAAGTATTGACAAAATTGGGAAAATATTTGCCGTTGAGTCAAAAGAAAATTGATTATATGATTTTGACTCATCCGCACGCCGACCATTTGGATGGCTTGGTTTCTGTTTTGAAAAGATACGATGTGGGTGTTGTATATTATTCCGGTGTGGCGCACACCACTTATTCTTTTTTGGAATGGTTGAAATTGATAAAAGAAAAAAATATCACGATGAAAACTATTGATAAGCCGCAGGTTTTGGAATTGGACAGCGGAATAAAATTGGATTTTTTATATCCCAACAAAGATTTGTCAGGTATTGAAATAAAAGGGCAGGAAGAATCAAAATTCGCGAAAATCAATAATTTGAATAATGTTTCCATTATTTTTAAACTGATTTATGGTCGGACGAAATTTTTATTCACCGGCGACGCGGAAACTCCGGTGGAGGAGGAGTTATTAAAAGATAAAGCAGATTTGCGCGCGGATGTCTTGAAAGTCGCCCATCACGGTTCTCATTCATCCACCAATGATAAATTTTTAAAAGCAGTCCAGCCGCAAATGGCCGTGATTTCTTCTGGTCTTGGCAATGATTTTGGCCATCCGCATTTGCGCACACTGCGCCGCTTGGAGCGGAACAGCGTAAAAATTTTTCGCACTGATACAGATGGCGATGTGGAGATGGCAAGTGACGGCGAGGCCATAAAATGATACAATATGCTCATGCGTTATTTTATTGCACTATTGTTTATATTTTTCTTTGTCTCTCCCGCTCGAGCCATTGAATCTGACGCAACGGATTCTGACAATGATGGCCTGACTGACGCATTGGAATTGGCTTTTGGCTCTGATTCTGCCAAAATTGATTCAGACAACGACGGCTATCCTGATGGTTTGGAAGTGCAGAATGCCTATAGTCCGGTTGATCCCGCGCCAATCAAATTGCCTAAAAAAATCGCAGTTGATTTGGCCATTCAGCGCTTAAGCTATTTTTTAGGTCATGTGGAATTGGGAAGTTTTTTGATTTCCAGCGGTCTGCCCAAAATGCCCACGCCCAAGGGAGAATTTACAGTGCTGGCAAAAAAGCCACTGGTAAATTATGGCGGTCCCGGGTATAGTTATCCAAACACTAAGTGGAATTTGATGTTTAAAAAAGGCAAGGGTTTTAATTACTACATTCACGGCGCTTTTTGGCATAACAAATTCGGCAAACAGATGAGTCACGGATGCGTGAACGTTTCATACGCCAATATGGAAGGATTGTATCAGTGGGCGGATAAAGGGACTAAAATAATAATCAAATGACAATTTTTTCCGTTTCCGAATTTATTCAATTTCTTAACGACGCGTTGGCTTCCATAGCTCCATATAATGATTTGGCGATTGAGGGCGAGGTTGCGGATTTTAACATTTCACAAGGTAAGTGGATTTGGTTTAGTTTGAAAGATGAGTCCGGAGTTGTCACTTGTTTTATGACCGCTTGGAATTTGAAAACGGCTTTGGAAGATGGAATGAAAGTGCGCGTGTTTGGCTATCCGAAAATTTATCAAAAATCCGGCAAATTTTCTTTTACCGTTAATAAAGTGGAGCTTTTGGGCGAAGGGACATTGAAAAAGGCGTATGATTTGTTAAAGAAAAAATTAACAGCCGAGGGGTTATTCGCGTCTGAACGCAAACGGCAAATTCCGCGTTTTCCTTCGCGAATCGCTTTGATTACATCGCCGGGCGCGGCTGCTTACACTGATTTTTTAAAGATTTTAAACAATCGTTGGGGCGGGGTGGAAATTGATTTGATTCCTGTGACAGTGCAGGGCGCTTCGGCTATTGGGGAAATTACGAGTGCTTTTAAATGGCTTAACAGTCATGCGGATGATTATGATGTTTGCGTGTTGACTCGAGGCGGCGGGTCAATGGAGGATTTACAAGCATTTAACAGCGAAGAGGTGGCGCGAGCTGTGTATGGAGTAAAAGTGCCGGTGATTTGCGGCATTGGCCATGAACGCGATGAATGTTTAGCGGAATTTGTTGCCGATGTTCGCGCGTCCACGCCTTCCAACGCGGCCGAACGCGCCGTGCCCAGCCGGACGGAAATTGTTTCCGAGCTGAATTTTATAATTGAACAAATGGAAGGCAATTTGAATTATAAAATCAGCAACGCGAGTCATGAAGTGGACAGGATTTTTTCTTTGATTGAATACAATGCGCGCGCGCCATTGATTAAATGCCAGGAATTGTTTGGAAATTTTCAGCATCGTTTTGAAAGTTTCTTTTTTCAGCTGGAAAATTACGGCCAGGGGTTGAATAATTTTCAAAAAATGCTTGTGAATCTTGACCCGGCGCGGTTGTTGTCGCGCGGTTACAGCATTGTCCGCGGAGAGCGCGGTATCATCCGCCGCGCCGAGGATGTAGCCATTGGGGAGGAAATTGTGGTAGAATTGGGAAATGGGAAATTAGGAGCAGGGGTTAACAAGAAATTTTAAATTTATGTCAGCAAAAACAACAAGTAAAATCAATTTCGCCAAATCCTACGATGAACTGCAAAAACTCGTGGAGTGGTTTGAAAAAGGCGATGTGGATTTGGAAGAGGGTGTGAAAAAATTTGAAGATGGGATTAAGCTGGTGGGAGAGCTTAAAAAATACTTGGGAAATATTGAAGCCAAGGTGAAACAAATTAAAGCGAAGTTTGAAAATAACACGGAGGAAGACGACGATGAAGAAGAAAAAGACGGAAAATTATTTTAGAAAAAGTTAGTATGAAAAATTATTCGCGCAAAACATCTACTCCGGGCAAGACGGCCTATCGCACGCCCAGTAGATTCCGTGTGACAAAAAATATTGAGGTAATGCAAGAAAAAGCGCAATATTGCAAGGGGTTGAAAGGAAAAAGAGTTTGTTAGTATGTTAAAAAATAAAATCATTGTTTTATCTTTAGGCGGTTCTTTGATTATTCCAAAAGATGGATTTAATTTAAAATTTCTCAAAGGTTTTAAAAAACTAATTTCGAAATTTGTAAAAAAAGGCGCGCGATTTATCATTGTCTGCGGAGGAGGGCACACGGCGCGCGCGTATCAGGATATTGCCAAAGGTATTGGCGAATTGACTCCGGAAGATATTGATTGGATTGGCATACATTCCACGCGGCTAAACGCCCATTTTATGCGCACGATTTTCAGAAAGTGGGCGCATTCAGTGGTAGTGAAAGACCCAACTCACAAATTACAATGGACAGAGCCGATTTTAGTCGGTTCCGGATGGAAGCCGGGCTGGTCCACTGATTATGACGCTGTTAAATTGGCGGAATTGTACGGCGCAAAAACAGTAATCAACCTTTCCAATGTAGCTTATGTTTGCGACAAAGACCCCAAGAAATTTCCTGATGCCAAAAAATTAAAAGAAATTTCCTGGGTCGGATATAGAAAAATTGTGGGTGATAAATGGAGTCCAGGAGCCAATTGGCCGTTTGATCCAGTGGCCAGTAAAGAGGCCGAGAAAATGAAATTAAAAGTAATTGTAATGGACGGGACAAATTTATTGGAAGTAGAAAAAGCGATTGTGGGAAAGAAATTTAAAGGAACAGAAATAATATGACCGAAGGCAGACCAATTTCATTGGAGGAATTGCGCGCTAGGTTTGAGCAAGAGCAGGTGCAAAACGCCAAATTAAGAAGTTTGGACGGAATGGCGCGGAAAGGCGGAGCGCAAGCCGAAGCGGCTGAAAAAGCCAAGCGGCGATTGTTTTTGGGAAATAAGCGTGAGGGGAAATAATTTCTTGACACCTTTTTTATATCCTGTATAATACAGATAACCATAGACAGCAGGTGGCCGATTTGGCCTTAATTGCCTGCCGAGGTTTGAGCTGATTTTGCCTATTTTAGGCAAATTAAGGTCGAAGCAAACCGTAGTTTCTGTGGTAAAACACAGATTTTTTGTTTATATATGCCAAAAACACGAGATGAAAAAACGCAAATCGTAGCTGATTTGACCAAAACTTTTAAGGAAATGAAGTCAGCTGTTTTTGCTGATTTCAAAGGTTTGAAAGTCAAAGATATTACTGAATTGCGTCGGCTTTGCCAGGGTCAAAAAATTTCCTATGGCGTGGCCAAAAAAACATTAATCCGCATTGCTGCTAAAAATGCAGGTTTGGATTTTAATCCTGACAGCATGGATGGCTCTTATGCAATGGCTTGCGGATTGGAAGACGAAGTTGCTCCAGCCAAGATGTTGGCTGATTTTGCCAAAAAACATGAGGCCCTAAAAATCCTTGGTGGTATTTTGGAAGGGAAGACTGTAGACAAAACAGCAATCGGCTTTTTGGCCAAATTACCAAGCAAGCCCGAACTTCTGGCAAAATTGGTTGGTTCTTTGCAATCGCCGATTTCAGGAATTGTCAATGTTTTAGCCGGTAATTTGCGCGGTTTGGTGCAAGTTCTTAACGCTTATCAAAAATCTAAAGCTTAATTAAAAATATATGTCTGACGAACAAAAAAAAGAAGTGCCTGAAAAATTCAAGGCATTAGTTGAGCAGATTGAAAAATTATCTGTTTTGGATCTTGCCGAATTGGTAAAGGTTTTGGAAGAAAAGTTTGGAGTTTCCGCCGCCGCGCCAGTCGCAGCCGCGGCTGCCGTAGCTGCCGCTCCGGCCGAAGAAGAAAAGTCATCTTTCAATGTGGAATTGACTGAAACAGGAGGCAACAAAATCGCGGTGATTAAAGTTGTCCGCGAAGTTACAGGTTTGGGTTTGGCTGATGCCAAGGGATTGGTTGATGGCGCACCCAAAATGATTAAAGAAGGTGTGGATAAAGCCACAGCCGAGTCCATTCAAAAGAAAGTGACTGAAGCCGGAGGCAAAGTGACTTTGAAGTAATGTTTTAAAAAATTCCCCGCTGAATCAGCGGGGAATTTTTAGTATTTGATATTTTGTATTTTCATTCCATTCAGCAAGTAAATTGTTTTGTTTTTTTCATCAATGCTGAAATCTTTTAGATCAATAAATTCTTCGGCAGTATATTGAGCAATCAATTTTTGCGTTTTTTTATTCCAAATAATCATTCGTTTTTGTCCGGGGTCAAGAATGAAAAGATTTGTCGAATCCGGTGAGCTGAAAATTTTTACAGCCGAATTTAGTTGCGGATCCAATGCGATAAGAGAAAAATTTTGTAATTGGCCTCCGTCAAATTTGTTAATGGTTCCATTTGGCTTGGCTGTGTAAATTGATCCGTCAATTGTCCAGGCGGTAATGTCAGACACGGAGCCGTTTTCTTTAAGCCACGCCGAACCCTTGGTAAATCCGGTTGTACTTTCTTTATGCTTGGTAATTAGATTATTTTTTGTATCAAGCGAGTAAAGATAAGTATTGTAGTGTCCGATGAGTTTTATTTCCGAATCGGTTTTTGGCCATGTTACTTCCAATGAAGAAAATGAGCCGGTGGTAGGATCAAATTGGGTAAGTCGATTTTGGCCATTGAGTAAAAGTATTGCGCCGTCTTTTTTAACAAATTTATTTTTTAATTCTCCCAATATGGGAGACGTAAGCCCGACTGTCGTTTTATTTTTTATATCATATTGCCAAAAGTTTTCGTCATTTTTGCAGAAAAAGAAAAATGATAATTTGGTGCTAATTAAATCAGTTGGTTGGCAAGCTAAATTAAGGACGGTTAAATCAGCCGCGAGTGTTGGCACGACTGTTTCCAAATGTCGCAATTTGGCGGCAATGGTGTCTGCGTTGGCCAATAAATTATTACGAATTTCGCGTCGATTAGCGGTATCTCGCGGAAATCCGGCCAAATCATTTTTAATCTCCGTTAACAATTTTTTGGCTTGTTCTTCGTTTTTGTAAATAATACTGGAATCGGCTTGATCTATTTTTTCTTTAATACTATTAAGCAATTGATTATATTTTTCTTGTTCCAGACGATTACTGTTTTGTTGATAAGTCAAGCCAACACTTACGACAAAAATTGTACCAATTATCACAGCTCCGAGAAACAAATAGCGGCGGGTTGGTGGAAGCGCCAAGAGTCTGGCGCGTGCCATTTGCCAAAGTTTTTGAATCAGCATCTTTATTGTAACAACACCCACTTGCCACAAATTTATTAATTTTTGTCTCAATTCAATTTTATATTGAATTTTTGAATGTGTTGTTTTAGCCGATTTTTTTGAGGCAATTATTTTTTCCACAGGCGCATCTTCCGTTGGTCGCGCCGGTCGGCTGAAAAATTTAATTGTCGTTCGCCAAGTTTTTTTCACCTGTCCTTGCCAGCCGGTAATGCGATTATAGATTTTCGCAATTTTTTTAATTGTTTCCAAATCAGATCGAGGCTGGACAGTTGGTTCTGTTTCCGTTTCATTATTTGGCACTTTTTTCTTTTCGAATTTTTCAAAAAAGTTCTTAAATACCGCCAACAAAGATGGAGACAAAATATTTTCCGTTTCTCTTTCTTTGCGCACCAATCGGCGAATGGAATTATCCGGTGTAATTTTAACAGAGGAGGCAATTTGAATCTGTCTTTGTGCAGTTGGAGTTAACAAATTGATAATCAATCCGCCAAAAGAAAGTTGATTTTCTATTTGGTTTAATGTTTTTTCCAAGTAGCGGCAGGCATCTTCCATTGGGCGCGACAGTATTATTTTTTCCAAACGATCAATTGTTAGGAAATCAAAAACAGGGGCGGTACAAAATATCACCAAATTGTCAGGACTCAAGTCACCGGAAATCAAATTGGAAAAAAAGGGTCCGGTTTCTTTTTGCTTATCGCCATAGGTTTTTATTAAATCAAGGTGTCGATATTTTTCTCCTTCTTTAAAAATAATATAGCCGTTAATTTTACCGTTATAAGCAAACTGTAATTGATTATTTTTTATGCCTCCAAAAATGAAATTCAATTCATTCAGCTCGTTCGGCTTTAGCATTTGATTGATCAGGCGATTGGCCCATTCCAAATTGTGTTCAAAAGCGTTTTCCGGATTATCTTTCACTTCTTCTTCATAATGCCGAAGCATTTGGTTGATAAGAATCGGTAGCACTTCTTTAAGATGGGGCATTGGAGGATGCTCCACCATGACAAAAAGGCGGCTCATTGGCAGATTATGTTTTGGCAACGGAGCTAAAGACAAAAGTACGCGCGAGCGGTCTTTGAGAGGTGATTGCACGAGAAATGTATTTAGTCCGGTGGAATTGATCGGCATATACAAAAATGAACCCGCGGGGTATTTTATCTGCGCTCACTCGGAAATGAAAAACTACGGTTTTTCATTTCTCTCGCTTCACTTGATAATAATGCTGTGCGTTTGACTGCGCACCCTGCATAAATTATACTATAAGAAGAGTGTGTTATCAAATCAATATTAATTTTAATCTTATTTATGCTCGAATACCTTTTTGGTTCAAAGACCCGTCTTAAGCTTTTGCGCCTTTTTTTTAATCAGCCAAAGCAAAAATTCTTTGTCCGTGAGCTGACGCGGCTTGTGGACGCTCAGATTAATTCCGTGCGTCGCGAATTGGGGCATTTGTTAGAGGCTCAAATTATTATTCCGGGCGAGGCCGATGAATCTGTGGCTGAAAAATGCGTCAAGGTCAAGGCAGGCAACAAAAGAAAATATTATTGTCTGAATCCGCAGGGCATTATCAATCTTGAATTGCAGGCGCTGATGTTAAAGGCGCAATTTTGGGGAGAGAGGCAATTGATTGAAACAGTGAAAAAAATCGGGCATATTGATTTTTTGGTTTTGGCAGGTCGTTTTGTAAATTTGCCTGACGCACCAACTGATTTATTGATTGTTGGTAATTTGGCAAAAAAGGATTTGGGCAAATTGGTTCGCGTGTTTGAAGATGATTTTGGCGGCGAGGTGCGCTACACAATGATGACGCCAAAGGAATTTTTGTATCGCCGCGATGTGGCTGACAAATTTTTATCGGCTATTTTTGAAAACAAACATATTGTGGCAGTGGATAATTTACCAACTCCATATAGTTTGAAAAAGTAATATGCCAGGATTGTTTTTAATCATTGATATTACTGATTTTGAAAAATTGACCATAGTCCTTTGGCGCAGCGGTGAATTGAAGAAAAAAATTTGGCCAAAATTACCCGGGCGGCATTTGAACATTCTGGCTTGTTTGGATAATTTTTTAAAGCAGGCAAAAATCAAATTAAAAGATTTATCAGGTCTGGTTTTGTTGGAAGGCAACGGAAGTTTTTCAGGCACTCGTCAAGCCGCGGCAATTTTAAACACGATTTGTTTGGTGGAAAAAATTCCTGCGTTAGGAGTGGACAAAAGAAAATACGGCGATGATTGGCAAAAAATCATTCAAACAATGGAAAAATATTTTCGAGCGTCGAAAAAGGAAAAATTTATAAAACCGATTTATAACGGCGAGCCCAACATTACATGTCCGACTATTTAAAATATCGTTTTTTGGAAATCATTCCGGGCTTTATGGTCTGGACGACTTTGATAATGTCCGTAGTTTTGTCTTTTGTAAAACCGGTGTGGCTGATGTATTTTGTAATTGTGTTTGATTTGTATTGGCTGTTCCGCGTCAGTTATTTTATTTTTTACCTTTTTATTTCCGGTTTTCGCTTGAATCGCACCAAGAAAATTGATTGGTTGGCCAAATTGGAAAAAGAAGTTCCAACATGGAAAGACAAATATCATTTGATTTTTTTGCCAACCGCCAACGAACCATTTAATGTGATTGAGGGCACTTTTAAGGCCTTAAACGAAGCCAAATATCCTTTGGATAAATTTATCGTGGTTTTGTGCGGTGAAGAGCGCGGCGGCAAAGAAAGATTTTTAAATATTGCCGAAAAGATTAAAAATCAATTTGGCGATAAATTTAAAAAATTTATTGTCACAGTCCACCCCGATGGCATGGTTGGCGAAATAAAAGGCAAGGGGTCAAATTTGAATTATGCCGGACACTTGGTTCAAAAAATGATTGACACAGAGAAAATTCCTTATGATGATATTGTTGTTTCCAGTTTTGACATTGACACGCGCGTGCATCCGCAATATTTTGCCTATCTAACCTATCTTTATTGCACTGAACCAAAACCAATGCACGCTTCGTACCAGCCGGTGGCACTTTACAACAATAACATTTGGCAGAGTAATCCTTTGTTGCGCGTGACTGCTTTTGGCACGACTTTTTGGATTATGACTGAATTGGAGCGGCCGGACCGGCTTTTTACTTTTTCTTCGCACAGCATGTCTTTTCGAGCGTTGACCGATGTGGGTTTTTGGCAGAAAAATATCGTGACAGAGGACTCGCGCATTTTTTTGCAATGTTTTTTGCGTTATAGCGGGGATTATCGCGTTGTGCCTATATATTTGCCGGTTTCCATGAATACGGCCGAGGGAGAACATTTTTGGGACAGTGTTAAAAATGTATACAAACAGCAGAGGCGGTGGGCTTGGGGAGTGGAGCATTTTCCTTTTATGGTGTGGCATTTTATGCGGCACAAGCACATTCCGTGGGCGAAAAAAATCAAATATCTTTGGAATTTGGGCGAGGGCATGTATTCTTGGGCTTCCGCGCCGATTTTAATTTTCATTTTAGGCCGTTTGCCATTGTATCTGGCGCCCGAAGCGGTGCGTAGCTCGGCGTTTTATCAAAATACGCCTTTTACTTTGGAGTTTTTAATGAATTTGGCAATGGCCGGAATTTTGTTTTCAGCGATTTTCAATGTGTTGCTTTTGCCAAAGCCGCCAAAGTCCAAACCGTGGAATTATCCGATTATGATTTTGCAGTGGATTTTTCTTCCCGTCACTTTAATTATTTTCGGCTCCATACCGGCCATTGACGCGCAAACGCGGCTGATGTTGGGGCGTTATTTGGGTTTTTATGTCAGCAAAAAGAAAACTGATTAAAATTTTGTTGGTCGTTGTTTTGGTTTTCGCAATTGGCGTTGTTGCGAAATTATTTTGGCAATCAAAAAATGGCGTTGCCCCAGTCGCGACTCAAGAAAGCGGTTTGACGCAAATTTTGCAAAATACCACCGAACTGAAAGACGCGGTTTCTTTAATGCCCAATTTTTTGGGTTATGATAAGCCGCGAATTTATCTTGTATTATTTTTGAATAATGCCGAGATTCGGCCGGGTGGAGGATTTATCGGAAGCTACGCCGTTGTGAAATTGGACAAAGGCAAATTAACATCGTTTGAATCCAGCGGTTCTGAAAATTTGGATTGGGCCGCGCCGGATGATTTTAAAGTTGAGCCGCCTGAAGCATTGAAAAAATATTTGTATTTGAAAAATTGGTATTTTCGCGATGCTAATTGGTCGCCGGATTGGCGCGAAAGCGCTCGCGCCGCGTTGTGGTTTTATCGTTTTGAGGGCGGAGCGGACGGATCCAAAATTGACGGCGTGATTGGACTCACACCGCGTATAGTTGAGGAATTGGTAAAAATCACCGGGCCGGTGACAGTTGAAGGAAAAGTTTTTAACACCGAAAACATTATAGATGAATTGCAGTATCAAGTGGAGGTCGGATTTTTAAAAGAAGGCAAGCCACGCGCCGAGCGCAAGGAATTGGTGGAGAAATTGGGGCGCGAATTGCTTAAAAAAATCGCTGATCTGTCGCCGTGGAAATGGGCGGGAATTTATTCAATGGCGCAAGAAATGTTTAAAGAAAAACAATTGATGATTTGGAGTAGCGATGACGCCATGGAGGCAGCTTTGATAAAACAGGGCTGGGCCGGTGAAGTGAAACAAGTTGATGGTGATCATTTAATGGTTGTGGATGCCAATATGGCGGCTTTGAAAACCGATCCGGAAGTAGACAGGTCAATTCATTATGAAATCAAGCCAGATGGAGAGCGGCTAAAAGCGCGAGTGACTGTTTCATACAATCATCACGGAGAATTTGATTGGAAGACCACTCGTTATCGCAGTTATACCCGTGTGTATGTTCCGCTTAGCAGTGAATTAATCAGTTCAAATGGTTTTATTGAAAATGATAAAATTAGAAGCAATGGGAAAATTGAATCCGTGCCAGCCAAGGTTGGCGAGGAATTGGGCAAGACAGTTTTTGGAGGATTTATTGCCGTTGAACCGGGTGAGAGTAAGACATTGGTTTTGGAGTATTATCTACCAGAAAAAATTACTCAACAGGCCACGGCCGGCTTGTATACATTATTTGTTCAAAAGCAATTGGGCACTGTGGCACCCAAATTGACAGTTGATGTGGATTTTGGTAAAACTGTTAAGCAAGAATCCCGGCATCAAGAGACAAATTTGCTGGAAGACAGGAGATTTAGATTTTGATATTTTTTGGCAGGCGGAGGCAATGTGATTTTCTGAAGCGAGGATATGTTTGAGCCAGACCGAGGCATTCTGCTATGGCTAAGGCCGTGAATGCCGAGGTCGGTGGCCTGAAAGGCCAGGCGAGTTTATCCAAGCAAAGAAAATCACTTGCCGAGCCTGCCCGAAGGATATGTTCATAAAAAAGATCGCCATTGATTTGGGAACAACGAGCGTGCTGGTTCATGTGCCTGGACGCGGTGTTGTGATAAATGAGCCGTCAGTTGTGGCTATTTCCAAAGACGACCGCAAAATTTTGGCAGTTGGCGGCGAAGCCAAAGAAATGCTTGGCAGAACTCCGGAAACCATTATCGCTTTGCGTCCGCTCAAAGACGGCGTGATCGCGGATTACAGAAGCACCGAAGCAATGTTGCGCTATTTTATCAACAAAGCCATCGGCGGGTTTAGAATTTTTCGTCCTGAAGTAATGGTGGCTGTGCCCGGAGGCATTACCTCCACTGAACGGCGTGCTGTGATTGACGCGACTATCGCGGCCGGAGCTCGCGCCGCTTACATTATTAAAGAGCCGATTGTGGCGGCTATTGGGGCTGACATTCCAATTGGCAGCGCGTCAGGACATTTGATTGTTGATATTGGTGGAGGCACATCAGAGATGGCGGTGATTTCTTTGGGCGGAATTGTTACAAGCAAATCAGTGCGCATTGGCGGCAATCGTTTTGATTCGGCCATTCAAGAATATACGCGGCGCAAATACGGTTTGGCAATAGGAGAGCGCACGGCTGAAGAAGTGAAAATCGGTATTGGCTCGGCTATGTTTTTGGATAAAAAATTGGAAATGGAAATCAAAGGCCGCGATATGGTTTCCGGCTTGCCGCGCATTTTAAAATTAACATCCGATGATATTACAGAAGCCATACAAGTGGAATTGGAAGGCATGGTTAGCGCTTTGAAAGAATTATTATCCGAGACCCCGCCGGAATTATCAGCTGATGTAATGGACAAGGGTATGGTGCTTTCCGGCGGTTCTTCGCAATTGCGCAACATTGAACAACTATTTGCCAAAGCAACTGGCGTGCCTGCTTTTGTGGCAGACGAGCCGGTATTTTGCGTGGTCAAAGGAACTGGCATTGCTTTGGAAAATTTGGAGTCGTATAAAAGGTCAATTCTCGCGACCAGATAAAAATTATGTTACTTCTCATTGACGCGTCTCGCGCCAATAATGAACAGAAAACAGGCGTAGAGTGGTACGGTTTTTTTGTGATTCAAGAATTGAAAAAAATCGTGTCGCCTGATACGCGAGTTATTTTGTATACTCGCGAGCCGCTCAAAGGCGAGCTGACGAATTTGCCGCCAAACTGGAAGGAACAGGTTTTGCCTTGGCCACCTCGACGGCTATGGACACAGATACGATTGTCTTGGGAAATTTGGCGAGTAAAAAGTGGATCACGGAATTATGCCGCCGGCGTGCCAAAGAAAGAAATTGTTTTGTTTGTTCCGGCGCATGTTTTGCCTTTAGTTTGCCCAACGCGGACTTTTATCACCATTCACGATTTAGGAGGATTGCGTTTCCCGTCCGGCTATTCTTTATTTGAAAAATGGTACGCACGGTTCGCCACTTGGTTTGCTTTGCGTTGCGCCACCGTGTTCACACCATCGGAATTTAGCAAAAGAGAAATTGAGAGTGTGTTTGGAAATGGGAAAATCACGGTTGTCCCCAATGGTTTTGATGATTCAAAATATCATCTGATTGATGATAAGGAAGCGATTGGGAAAATCGTGGAGAAATATAACATCAAGCCGCCGTATTTCTTAAGCATCAGCCGGCTGGAAGAAAAGAAAAACACCGTTGGAATCATTGAGGCGTATAAAATTTTTCAGGAAAAAATATTATTGAAATCCAATTTAGAAAATTATTCATTGGTTCTTTTGGGCAAGCCCGGCTATGGTTATAAAAAAGTAACGGATGCAATTAGGAAATCCGGCTATCAACACACCATTATTATACCCGGCTGGGTGGAGGCCGAAGATGTGCCATATTTAATGGCTGGCGCTTCGGCCTTTGTTTTTCCAAGTTTTTATGAGGGTTTTGGTATTCCTGTTTTGGAAGCAATGGCTTGCGGCGTGTCGATAGTCGCATCCAATCGTGCTGCTTTGCCAGAGGTGGCAGATGGCGCGGCTTTACTCGTTGACCCATACAAGCCCGGGGATATCGCGCAAGCCATGTTGGAAATTGTTTCTTCCTCGGCCTTGAAAGAGGAATTGGTTCGGCGTGGTTTGACTCGGGTGCGGGAGTTTGGGTGGGAAAAGACAGCGAGGGGGATTTGGGAGCAATTGTGTAATCATACAATTTGTGATTAAATAGATAACAGTAAAAAAATAATATGCAAATAATAATAGAAGCTGAAAAAGACGAACTTAATGAGGAGGAACAAAAGTGCGAACTAAAATTAACCAACGATGATTGCAGCAACAATCCAAACTTCGTAGATATGATTTTAGATGACAAAGAGTATACCATTTCGGTTGAGGATTTATTCAGAGCAGTGGAGGTGTTTGAGAAGATAAGAAGAGATGGGTGTGGAGATATGTTGGAGAGTGAAGAGTCATGAAAATAGATAGTGTGTTTTGTTATTATGTGTTATATAATATGGAGAGGAGGCGCTCTGTCGGATTATTTTTTTAAACAAAAACATATGTCTAATGGAGAAAAAATGGGGCCAATTAATAAACCGCTTGAAAGGCCGGAAGAATCTGGCAAAAAGCCGGAAAAATTATCTCCGGCGCAAATTCTTGAACGCATGCAATCAGCTCAATCTCGATTGGAGAGCGAGGAAGAAAAACGAGTGGATTCACTTTTGGAAAGAGAAGTTGAATGCAACAAAACAATTGACAACCTTCAGGCAAGATTGGAGGAAGCGAAAAAGGCCTTGGGTATAGCTCGAGAATCCGTTGCTGGCAAAAAAAATGTTTCTGAAGAATATACCGCTGGATTTGAAGAATTGGAAGAAACAGCTAAACAAACAGAAGATAGTTTGCGGGTGCTTCGCGCTGAATTGGATGAAATCAGAAAAGATCCTGGGGTGATAGAAAGGAAAAAACAGGAAGCGGAAAAAAAGAAAAAACAAGCCAAGGAGGTTGAAATAAAAAAATTGAGTGATGAAGTTAGGGAAGAAGAAAAAAAAGTTGGAGAACTTGTCATGAAAATGATTGCTTTTTTAAGTGAGGATAAGGGGTGGTCTGTTGATCTTGATAAACTGCATTTGTTTGGTTATAGCAAAGTTGGAGGTTTATTTAATAATGATGTTGATGAATTACAGAAAGATATTTCTCCGTTGGATGAAGAAATGAAAGAAGCTCTTTCTAAATTAGAAGTTGTGGAACAAAGCTATTGGAAATTAGGTGTTAAAAAATTGAGAGAAAGGATCGGTGTTTTAGGAGAAAAAATTTCGGAACTTGTCAACCGACAGAATGAATTAAAAATAAGAGTAGGTGAAAAAAGAAAAGAATTTATAAAAATTGAAGCAGTGCTTCGAGGACAGATTTCCGTTTATCATACTCGTTTGCAACAATTGGAACAAAAGACAGGTAAAAAACCGGAAGGGACTAAAATTAAATTATCAGACGATTTTCTTAAAGATTTTTATAGGACAAGAGGTGGCTATGACGCACCGATTGCAGGTTTTGGGATATATAAACCACTCTTGAAACAGTTTGGGTTTGATGCCGATCGATCGGTTGCGAAGTAATTAGAATAACAAAACATTGTCAACTAACCCTGCGGCTGGTATAATAATGTCATGCTTATCGGCCATTCAGCCCAGTTAAGTTTTCTTCGCCGCTCTTTTGAAAGCGGTAATTTAGCGCACGCTTATCTTTTTGTGGGGCCTGAAGGCGTAGGCAAAAAAAAAATGGCGTCGGAGCTTGCTAATTGGTGTTTGGGACGGATTGCGTCTGTTGGATTTCCGGTCAAGCCGGGAATGACAACGGGAAGCGTCGGGAGAATAGAAGAAGGCGGGTTAGTTGATGATTTAAGTCACGATTGGCAAATAAAATTTGTGGAGCGGGTTTATGACGAGAAAACCGGTAAATTGCGCAAAGATATTTCCATTAAGCAAATTCATGAAGTTCGCGAGTCGCTGAATCATCATTCTTTGGTAAGTTCGTATAAAATTGTTATAATAGATTCAGCTGAACAAATGAGCATAAGTGCCGCTAATGCTTTGCTCAAAACATTGGAAGAACCCAGCCCGAAAACATTGATTGTACTTTTAACAACTGATGAAAAGGCCTTGCCCGACACAATTGTTTCCCGTTGTCAAGTTGTTAGATTTTATCAAGTGCCGACTAAAAAAATTTATAATGCCCTGCTTGCCAATGGCGCTAATCGGGATATGGCTTTGGAAATAGCTCGTTTGGCTTTTGGCTCGCCCGGCCGCGCTTTGGATTTATTGGCCGATTCGGAAAAATTAAAATTTTTTCAAAATGAGCGAGTTAGATTTTGGCAATTATTATCAGACGGATTGGCGGAAAGATTGGCGTGTTTGGCAAATTTATTCGGCAGCAAGGATGACCATATAGAGGCGCGCGATAAATTGATTGAGATTTTGAAGATTTGGCAAACTTTATGGCGCGATATTTTATATTCGCGGCAAGGAGCCGGAGAGCTGGTGGCTAATATAGCCAAAGAAGATGAAATAAAAAAGCAAGCCAAAAGATACAGCGGAACGCAAATCGCGGAAATGATTAAAAAAATTGAGGATTCCATCGCGCTTTTGCGTCAAAATGTCAATCCCAAATTGATTATTGAAAATTTAATTTTATCTTTCTACTAATAAATATGCGCAAGACAATATTTTTTTTCGGTTTAATTTTATCCGCGCTGGTGTTGGCAGGCGCAGGGTGCCAGATCGGCCCTTTTTCTTTTGGCGGAGGAGGGACGACCGGCAATGACGGCGGAATTTATAAAAGCCAAGACAAGGCCGACACTTGGGCGCAGAAAACGCAAATTCTCGCCGTGGGTGGGGCAATTAAGAATTTTGGCAACATTAATATAATCAGTTTTGCGTTTGATCCATCTGACCATAACGCGATTTACGCCGGTTCAGCGGGCAATGGCTTGTTTTACAGTTATGACGCTGGCGCGAGCTGGCAGCAGCCAACGCAAATTACGGCCGGCGCGATTCGCTCCATTGCTATTGACCCGAAAAACAAATGCGTGATTTATCTTACAGTTGGCAATCAAATTTTGAAATCAGTTGATTGCAATCGCAATTTTGTTTCAATTTATCAGGAAACGCGGGCAGATGTAACTTTGAATCAAATTGCGATTGATTCTTACAATTCAGCCAATCTTTTCTTGGGTAATAGCGTTGGTGATTTGTTAAAAAGTTCTGACGCCGGCAAGTCCTGGGTGGTGATTCGTCATTTTGATAATTCCATTACAAAAATGGTGATGAATCCGTTGGATACGCGAAAGATTTATGTGGCCACGCAGGATTATGGAATTTTTCGCACCGGCGATTCCGGAGCAAGTTGGGTGGATTTGAATCAGGGATTAAAGCAATACGGTGGTGCCTTTGTTTTTCATGATTTTATTTTAATGGATGCCAAAGCCGAGAGTTTATTGTTATCTTCGCAATATGGATTGATTAAATCAGGAGATGGCGGAGTGAGCTGGACCGCACTTCAACTTTTAACCCCACCTTCCGGAGCTGATTTAAAAGTGGTGACGGTTAATCCGCAAAATCCAAAAGAGATTTTTTATGCCACGCCGTCAACGTTTTACAAATCATTTGACGGAGGGACAAAATGGACAACTAAAAAATTACCAAGCACTCGCCAGCCGACTGTTTTGATTAATGATCCACTGGATCCAAAAGTAATGTATATGGCGTTTTTACAAGTGAAAAAATAATATGTTAAATCTAGAAACATTTCGTCCTCAATTCACAAAAATTCTTGACCATCTGAAAGTTGAACTTGGTTCTTTGCGCACTGGCCGAGCCAATGCCGCGATTTTGGATACTGTGCAAGTGCAGGTGTACGGACAGAGTATGTTGTTAAAAAGCGTGTCTTCAATCAGCGTGCCTGACGCCCGCACAATTACTGTTGAGCCGTGGGACAAAAGTATTTTAAAAGATGTGGAAAAGGCGATTTTGGACGCGAAACTCGGCGTCAATCCGGTGAATGAAGGCCAGTTGATTCGTTTGCCAATGCCGTCTTTAACAGAGGAATCGCGCAAGGATTTACTCAAAATCCTTAATCAAAAATTGGAGCATGCTCGCATTACCACGCGTCAACAGCGCGATACTGTGCGCGATAAAATTGTGCAGGAAGAAAAAGAAAAGTTAATTGGAGAAGACCAAAGATTTCGTCTTCAGCAAAAATTGGATGAAATGGTAAAAGAGATAAATGATAAAATAAAAGCAATGGGGGAAGAAAAGGAAAAAGAAATAATGACAGTGTAATATGTCCGAACAATCAAAAATGGACAAATTAATTTCCCTTTGCAAGCGTCGCGGATTTATATTTCCATCATCGGAAATTTATGGCGGATTTTCAGCTGCTTATGACTGGGGGCCTTTGGGGGTGGAGTTAGCCAACAATATAAAAAAGGCCTGGTGGCAAATGTTTGTGCGCGAGCGCGAAGATATGGTGGGAGTTGACGCCGCGATTATTATGAATCCGCGTGTCTGGGAGGCATCAGGGCATATACAGAATTTTTCTGATCCGTTGGTGGAGTGCAAAAAATGCCACCAAAGATTTCGTGAAGATCATTTATTGGAAGCGCGAAGCCGCGAACCGGGTTATGACAAAGAAAAGCCGGCTGATAAAGGCGATTTGAAATGTCCTGAATGCGGCGGCGCCTTGACCGAAGCCAAGCAATTTAATTTAATGTTTAAAACATTTGTCGGCCCGGCCGAGAATTCCGCGTCTGTTGCTTATTTGCGTCCGGAAACAGCCGGTGGAATTTTTGTCAATTACAAAAATGTTCAACAATCTACGCGTAAAAAATTGCCTTTTGGCATCGCGCAAATTGGCAAGGCCTTTCGCAATGAAATCAC
>DOQH01000050.1:14237-26675 GCA_003514455.1 Candidatus Magasanikiibacteriota bacterium | reverse complement strand
AAAAGTAGCTCGTACCATCGCCGATTTGGCTGGCGCGGCGAACATCGCCATCGCCCATGTAGCCGAGGCCTTGCAATATCGAGCCAAGGGGGAATAAAAAAATCTCCGCGACTCGCGGAGATTTTTTTGTCTTTCATTCATTTTATTTCACCAACAACCCCACAATCAACAACGCCACGATATTTAGAATTTTAATCATTGGATTGATCGCCGGCCCCGCTGTGTCTTTGTACGGGTCGCCAACGGTGTCGCCGGTAACAGCCGCTTGATGGGCAAATGAGCCCTTGCCGCCGTAATTGCCGGCTTCAATGTATTTCTTGGCATTGTCCCAGGCCGCTCCGCCTGATGTCATGGAAATTGCCACAAAAATTCCGGTTACGATTGAACCAACAAGCATTCCGCCCAAAGCCAAAGGTCCTAAAAACCATCCCACAAGAATTGGCGCGATTACCGGCAGAAGCGCAGGCGCAATCATGGCGCGTAAAGCGCCGCGAGTCACAATATCCACGGCTTTGCCATATTCCGGCTTGCCGGAACCGTCCATCAAACCGGCAATTTCCCTGAATTGTCTGCGCACCTCTTCAACCACGCGATTTGCAACTTTTCCAACCGCCTCCATTGCCAAAGCGCCAAANNTCTGTGACTTCTCGCACGCTTGCGGGTAATTTTGCCATTTCCGCAATACCTCCGGCATTGTCAGTAATCGGTCCGTAAGCGTCAATCGTTACAATAATTCCTGTTAAAGAAAGCATACTCATTGCCGCAACAGCAATGCCGTATAATCCGGCATAGTGAAAGGCCAATAAAATCGCGGCAACAATGAAAATTACCGGCCATGCGGTTGAACGCATTGACACAGCCAACCCGGCAATCACATTGGTGCCATGTCCGCCTTCCGATGCCTTGGCAATGGCGCGTACCGGTTTATTTTTTGTGGAAGTGTAGTAATCAGTAATCCAAACCATCAAAGCTGTCAGAGCCAAACCAATCAAAGCCGCTGCGTAAAGATTAAAATCTTCCGGCACAGTCGCGTCTTTTAAAACCCATTTTGTCAAAGGATAAAATCCAATGGCTGATAAAATAATTGCCACAGCCATACCTTTGTACAGGGCGTTCATAATGTTATTACCTTTGCCCAAACGAATGAAAAATATACCAATAATCGCGGTGATGATGGAAGCCGCGCCGATAATCAGAGGATAATAAATTAAATTTTCAATGTTCGGGAAAAGCAAATGACCCAAAAGCATAGCGGCTACGGCGGTAACGGCGTAGGTTTCAAATAAGTCCGCGGCCATGCCGGCGCAGTCACCCACATTGTCACCAACATTGTCGGCAATTACCGCCGGATTGCGCGGGTCATCTTCCGGAATTCCTTTTTCAACTTTGCCAACCAAGTCAGCGCCAACATCAGCGGCTTTGGTGAAAATTCCACCACCCAATCGTGCAAACACGGAAATTAAGCTACCTCCAAATCCCAAACCAATCAAAGCGTTTAAGTCCTTTGTAATCGCGTAAAATCCGGCCACTCCCAAAAGTCCCAAACCAACTACCAAAATGCCGGTTACAGATCCACCTTGCACTGCCAATGCCAATGCCGGTTTTAATCCACTCTTGGCCGCTTCGGCTGTGCGTACATTGGCTTTGACTGAAATGTTCATGCCAATATATCCGGCTAAACCGCTCAAAATAGCGCCAACTGCAAATCCGGCTGCCATTTTAAAGTTTAAAAACCACCAAAGTATTGCAAATACTACCAAGCCAATCACCGCCACTGTTTTGGACTGACGGTTTAAATAGGCGCGCGCGCCGTCTTGAATAGCGCGGGCAATGGCGTTCATCCGTTCATCGCCAGCTGGTTTTTTGTTGATGGAAATTACCATCACAATGCCATAGGCAATGGCCACCACCGCGGCAACAAGAGAAAGAAGTAGAGGAATAGGCATATTTTGTGTATTTTAAAAATAAATAATTAACTGGAAAAATTATACCAAAATGGGCTAAATTTGGCAAGGATAAAAAAGCCCCGACGGATGTCCATCGGGGTTAAGAGAGGATTGGTTGTCAGGTTGATTCCGCGGTTGGGATGGAGGCAGGAACGAGTTCAGCGTGCAGGAAGTCGTGTACAAGCTGTTTGATTTCCGGCCGATCGCGGAAAGGATCAAAACGTCGTCTGGCATCGCAACAGAAGACAAAGCCAAGCAAGTGGGCGGCAACGCATTCGGCCATTTCCTCGCTTATGGATGTTAGCAGATTGCCCTCGTTGTTTCTGAATGAGAGGTCGGCATTGCGATAAACACCAGCATAGTGAGAGATTGGCGAATATTTTTCCGCTGCGTTGCCAAAGACCGCGGCCAGCCAGTCGAAACCATCCACAATTTCATCGGATGGGAGTTTCAACTGATGGCCAACATTGTAGAACGCCGGCGCGATGATGGAATGAGCAACTTCGTGCACAAATCCTTCGGCATGCACGATATGCTGGACTGATGGCGGACAGGTGAGCGAATGGATGTTGAAAAGATGAATGTCGCAGACCAGCCGTCCACTTTTTTTAAATCGCCTGTACTTCGTATAAGATGGTACAAGGGCGGTGAGAGACAATGCATCCGTAGGTTCTGTTGTGATGAACGGTCCGATTTCAGATACCGGCGAATCGTGATGAAACCATGTGGCCGGTTTGCCCTCAACGCGGCGCAAGACAGATCGTTTTCTCGCTGCTTCTGGAAAAAGCAGCCACAGCGCGAGCATGTCCTCTCTGGTCAACTGCAGGAGTTTGCTGTCGCGCAGAGGAAACGGCAGTTGTTTGCCCAACGGAATAGCACACGGAACCATTTTCAGTAGCCGCCGTTGATTGTATTCATAAAAAAGAAGTGTCCGTGCCATGTCCAATCCAGGAAGAGCTTTCTTACTCATGTTACCCCCTTGGTTGTTTTTGGCCGTTATGGCTGGATTGTATTTAACAATAATTATTGCGTGGTGTCAAGAAAAAAAGCCCCTGCTGGTTTCAGCATGGGCAGGGTGGCATAGCCTATTCCTGTCTTAACGCAACCACCGGATCAAGTTGGGCGGCGCGGCGAGCCGGAGTGAGTCCGAAAATCAGGCCGACACTTGCTGAAAAAATCACAGCTATTAAAATTCCAGAATATGATAAAGAAAATGGCAAATCAAATCCTTGCGAGCTGGCCACGAATGAAATTAAATATGATAAAGAAATGCCGACTACGATGCCAATGGCTCCGGCAACCAAAGTCATAATTATCGCTTCAAATAAAAATTGCCAAAAAATATCTTTTTCCCGCGCTCCGACTGCCTTGCGCAAACCTATTTCATAAGTGCGTTCGGAAACCGTCACATACATTATATTCATAATACCCACTCCGCCCACCAACAGGGACACTGCCACCAATGCCAAAAGTAAAAAAGTCAAACCATTGAAAATAGTGTTAATCATATCTTGCGCTTCCGCCATAGTAGTAACGGAAAAATCATCTTTATCAGGGTCGGAGATATTATGCCGTTGGCGCAATAAACCAATAATTTCATCAGCAGTGTAATCAGCCAAAGCCATATCTTTTACCACTAGCGAGATAAACAAAACATGGTCAATTCCCAAAATGCTTTTTTGCAATGTTTTTACAGGCAGATACACAATACTATCCATATCCATTGCCCCAGCTGTCCCTTGTTTGGCTAGCACCCCGATTACATGATAATTCGTGCGTTCAATTTTAATATCTTGGCCCAGCGCGTCGGAATCACCGAAAAGTTTTTCTTTTACTTTTGAGCCCAAGATAGCCACTTTGGCCAATCCCAAATTTTCTTCTTTGGAAAAAACGCGGCCTTCGGCCAATTCCACTCTGTTAATTTTTAAAATATCTTCGCTTGTCCCCCAAAGCATTGTTTTTTTGATTTGATCCCTGAAGCTTACCAATTCTTGGCCGGTTAAACCGGGTGAAATTGCTTCCACATTATTTAATTTAGCAATCGCTTCAGAATCGTCCAGTGTTAGAGTGGTGATGGTAATGCCGGTAGCCATTCCCATGGCATTTTCCGTGGAATTTTTTTTCGTGGATGGAACTTTTGTTTCCACCTGAATCAAATTCGGCCCGAAAATATCCATTTGTCCGCCAACAAAAGCTCGCAATGATTGCCCTGCTGACATCACAACGATCACGGCTGTAATTCCAATGCTGATCCCCAAAATAGTCAGAGCGCTTCTGATTTTGTTTTTTGCCAAAGCGCGTAAAGATGATTGTATGAGAATAATTTTATTCATATCGCAAAGCATCTATAGGTTCCAGCCGCGCGGCTTTGCGCGCCGGATAAATTCCAAAAATCAAACCAACGGCGCAAGACGCGCTGAATCCTAAAACAATTGATTGCCAAGAAACCACAAAATCCCAATCATAATCAAGTTGGCGCACAATTAACGCGGCTAGAAATGAAAAGCCGATGCCAAGAATAATGCCAATGGCGCCGGCAAAAAAAGAAATGAAAGTCGTTTCCAATAAAAATTGCCAGAGAATATTTTTGTAAGTCGCCCCAACCGCTTTACGCAAACCGATTTCGCGCACTCGTTCGTTCACAGCCACAAGCATTATATTCATAATTCCAATGCCGCCAACAAGCAATCCCAAAGCGGCAATGGCAGCCATAAACAAACGCAAAGCGTCGGTCACAGAGCCAAGTACTTGAAGCGCTTGTGCCTGATTTCGCACGCTGAAATCATCTTCACTCGCGTTACTGATATTGTGCCTGTCGCGTAATATCTGTTTGATTTGCTCCACAGAATCATCCATATATATTTCTTTATCAATTTTTACTCGCATGAAAGAAATATGCTTGATCCCCAAGAGCAGTTTTTGAGCTGTGAGTAGTGGAATAAAAACCTCAGTGTCATAATTTTGAAATCCGGCTGTGCCGCGCGGTTTCATCACGCCGATGACGCGGAAATTTTCTTTTTTCAAGCGCACGGTTTGACCAATGGGATCTTGGTCGCCAAATAAATCCTCTTTTATTTGACTTCCAAGCACAATCACTCGGCTTAAATCGCGCGCTTCGTCTTCGGTAAAAAATCTGCCTTCACCAACTTCGGTTTCTTCAGTGACAATGTATGAAGAGCTGACTCCATTGAAGCTTGAATCAGCTGTTTGCGCCTGCCAGTGCAGAGTGCCGGTTCCTTTGACATATGAAGTGACTGATTCAGCATGAAGAATTTGTTTGGCAATGGCTAGAGCGTCATCATTCGTAAGTGTTGTGATAATGATTCCCATTACTGACGCAGGCGGGCCGTCTTCTTCACTGCCGCCCGGTAGGATGCCAATCAAATTTGAGCCCACGCCTTTGATTTGGTTGAAAATTAAACTTTGCGCGCCGGCTCCGACCGAGTTTATAAAAATAACGGCGGAAACGCCGATGATAATGCCAAGCATTGTTAAAAAAGTCCGCTTGCGATTTTTTTTCAAAGTGGAGGTAATCAGGTGGAGATAGTGGATGATAAGTTGGAGCATAAAATCACTTTATCAATCCATCTCCGGCTGTTTTTCTGTCACGCACTTTTTCATCGCTCACAATTTCTCCGTCTTTCAAACGAATAATTCTTTGCGCGTGTTCGGCAGTGTAGGTTTCGTGGGTGACAAGGATTATTGTGCGACCGGATTGATTTAGAGTTTGTAAAATTTCCATTACTTGCCCGCCGGATTTGCTGTCCAAATTGCCGGTTGGTTCATCAGCAAAAATTACTTCCGGATTAGTTACCAAAGCGCGAGCAATAGCCACCCGTTGTTTTTCTCCACCGGATAGTTGATTTGATAAATAATGCAAACGATGTTCCAATCCGACTGATTCCAACGCGCGTTTGGCCAGTTCATCGTGTTGGTCAATTGGCGCGTGGCCGTAAAAAAGAGGCAGTTTCACATTTTCCAACACACTGGTGCGCGGCAACAGGTTAAATGATTGAAAAACAAAACCCATTTTGTGATTGCGCAATTCAGCCAATTCATCATCACTTAATTTGGTTACATCTTTGCCATCCAATTCATAAATACCGCAGGTTGGTCGATCCAACAGCCCCAAAATGTGCATCAATGTTGATTTGCCCGAACCGGACGGAGCCATAAGAGCTGTAAATTCACCCTTTGCAATTTCAAAATTCAGGTGATGTAAAACCTTGGTTAATACGCCGTCATTGGCATAGTCCTTGCAAAGGTCAGTGATTTTTATTAATGGCATAATTATGTCCCATTTTTTATAAATGTCACCACTTCTTCGCCTTCATTCAATCCGGAAATGATTTCAATCATGCCTTCATTGCCACGAAGCCCTGTCACAACTTCTTTTTCTTCAATTTTATTTGTTTTTTTATCAATCAAAACCCGCGCGATTTTTTTCCCGTCTTTCACAATCACCGCGCGTTCAGGAATCATTAAAACATTATCGCGTTCGTCAGTGTAAATCGTCACACTGGCTGTCATTCCCGGTTTTACTGCTTGCAAATTTTCTTTTGTCAAAATCATGTCAACCGAACCGTCATTTTTATACTTTCCCATTATTTTTAATTTGGCACGATAATACACCACATCCGAAATCACAGTTTGTGCAGGATCAATTTCTACAATTTCCGCGTAAAAAGATTGTTCCGTGCCCAAAGCATCCAAAACAACTTTGGCTGATTGTGGTTTGCCATTGTTGCTTGCGATTATGTTGCGGATTTTGGAAATGTCGGCCTCTGATATGTTGACTTCCACTTCATTTTGAAAATCAGTGTTGTCAATCATTATTAAAACCGGTGTGGCAGCTGATGTGGTTTCGCCTACTTCGTTATTTTTTTTGGTGATAACTCCGTCAACCGGAGCGTAGATTATGGCTTTGCCGCGATTTGCATTGGCTGAGGCCACGGATGCTTCTGCTGCAGATATGGTCGCTTTGTATGATTGTAAATCAACTTCGCGAGGCGGGGCTTTTTTAATTGCAAGAGTTGCTTGCGCTCCGGCTAGAGCGGCTTCATAGATTTTTACACTGGCTTCGTATTGCGCAACTTGTGATGAGCCAGAGGCACCCGACTCCTGGCCATAGTTTAATTTGGCAGAAGTAATGGATTGTTCGCCGGCGAGCGTCGCGGTTTTTTTGGTAGTAATGGCAGCTTTGTCAGTGTCCAGTGTGGTTTTTTTAGCTGTGACTGTGGCGGCGGAAAGATTGTGCGATGAATTTAGTGTATCCAGTTTATCCAAAACAGTCCATGAACTGTTTAAAGAAGTAGCTGTGGCATCAAGCGCTATTTTAGTTTTGGTACTGGCGTTTTCAATATCCGAGTAACTAGATTGCGCGATTAAATTATTAGTTGAGGTTTTGGAGTCATTGATTTTTGTTCTGGCAGTTTGAAAATCAACCTTGGCTTGGGAATAATAAAAAGAAGAATTATCCAAAGTGGTAATGGCTTTATCAAATGTGTCATTGGACGAGGTGTTTTCAATGCCCAACACCGAATCCATATCCGTCATTGCTGTTTCCATTGGAGCAAGCGCGCCTTGCAAAACAGTAATTTGATTTTCATAAGCATTTTTGTAGGTTTGCGCCAAGCCGGCTTTCAAATTGGCCAAATCCACTTGCGCCTTGAGTAAATTGGCTTCTGCTTTTTGAACATCCGCCTCATATTGAGCAATGGTTTCCAAGGTTGAGCCGGCTTCGTAGGCCGCCAAATTGCCCTTGGCTTTTTCCAAGTCAGCGGCCGCTTGCATTACGTTGGAATCCAGATTTTTTGTATCCAGTTTGGCAAGCATTTGCCCGGATTTAACAATATCGCCCACTTTTACATTAATTGCGGCAATACGGCCGGTTGCGTCAAAATTAAGGTTGATTTCGGACTTAGTTTTTATTGTGCCCGATGGTTCAATTGACTGCACCAATTTCCCGCGTTCAACTTTGGCTGTGGTGATTTGAGTTGGCGTAGGTCGTGATAATTTCCATGCGCCAAAAATGAAAATCACGATTAAAATCGCGAAAATTACGATATTTCTTTTGCTTAAAATTTTCATATGTTGAAAGTTAAAATTATTTATAGGATATTCCAATTTTAGCAAAAATCTGCTAATATGTCAATCATCAACAATGTCTAAATTTAGCTTAAAATTTACATTGATTTTTGTTAATTGGTTAATGCGCATAAAACGGGCGTTAACCTTTTTATTTTTTGTTCCGGGCCAATATCTGGAAGGACTTGGTCGCGGGTTGGCGAGATTTTTTTTCTTTCCGATTTACAAAATTATTTTATCGTTCAAGCATTGGTTGGAAAAAATCATTGAGTCGATTCTTGGTAGGCGACAAATTTTATTTGTTTTATCATTATTTGTCGCTCTAATTTTGTCCTCTGGAGAAACCAAGGCGTTGTCTGATAATAAATATCTGGGCGGTCGTTATAGTTTGCTGTTTACATATCTTGGTCCGACTGAAGATGAAGACGCGGAAATTTTTGAAGAAGTGACAAATTTAGATATGCCTTCTTCCAACACTCCGGCGTGGGATCAGGGCTCGTTGTCTGTGGTCGCTCCAGGTTCAGAATCACCTGATTTTGTCCCAACAGAAACCACGGGTCTAACTTCCAATGACGCGGCATTGATTGCGCCCACAATTATTCCAGGAGCTGAATTTGGTGTTGGCCGTTTTAAAATTGTTAAATATGTTGTGCAACCCGGAGATACTATCGGCAGTATGTCTCAAAAATTTCAAATCAATATAGAGACGATTTTGATTGAAAATAAATTAACATTGAGGTCAATCTTGCAACCGGGTGATTCTTTAAGTATTTTGCCGATTAATGGCGTGTCTCACAAAGTTAAAAAAGGTGATAGTATTAAAAAAATTGCCGCGTTGTATAAAGCCGAAGCGCAAAAAATTATTGATTTTAATCATCTAACTGAGGATGAATTGCCAATCGGAGAGGTGCTTGTTGTGCCTGAAGGTAAGAGGATTATTGTGCCTACCGCGCCTGCAAGTCAAATTGCCGGCAATCGTCCGCCAGCTTTAAAGGTTTCCGGTTTGGGCATGCTTTGGCCAACAGTTGGTCGTCGTATCACTCAATATTTTACTTGGCGTCACACTGGTATTGATGTGGGTATTTCAACCGGAACATCTGTTTATGCAGCTTTGGACGGTGTGGTGGAAACATCCGGCTGGAATCGCGGTGGATATGGTTATCAAGTGGTATTGCGGCATAGTAATGGATTGAAAACTCGTTACGCTCATAATAGTAAACTTTATGTTTCTGTTGGACAGGAAGTGTCTAAGGGAGATGTGATTGCTTTGTCAGGCAATACCGGCCGTTCCACTGGTCCACATTTGCATTTTGAAGTAATTGTTGGCGGAGTGCGTGTGAATCCATTTTTATATGTTAAATAAGGGTGCGGGTCTGTATGTTAATTTTTGCGCTGCGGATTTCGCCGCGACTGCAAAAATTAACATACAGACCCTTATTAGTGGTATAATTGAAAATATATGGAGGATTTTTCTAAAAAAGGATTTACTCTGATTGAGATTGTGGTTGTTTTGGGAATTTTTATGCTTTTGCTTGTCGGCCTGGGCTATTTAATGCTCGGAGCTTTTCGCACGCAATATGTTACTTTTGCGCAATTGCAGGGCCAAAAAGAAGCGCGAACTGCTTTGGAAAATTTTGTTAAAGAAGCGCGGCGGGCTGACACTTCTTCAATCGGTTCATATTTGATTGAAACAGCCACGGCCAGTGCTTTTACTTTCTACAGCGATATTGATGCTGACACTTATCGCGAAAAAGTGCGATATTTTTTAGACGGAGAAATTTTTAAAAAAGGAGTGATTAAACCAACCGGCACTCCTTTGACATATAATTCAGCTAATGAAGTTGTTGCCACGATTGCGCAAAATGTTATTTCCGATCAGATTTTTTCTTTTTACGATGCTAATTACGATGGCACTACATCTGCTTTGACTTTTCCGGTCAATGTTACGGACATTCGTTTGGCCAAAATCACTTTGACAATTGAACAAGATGCGTATATTTCTCCGGAGCCATTAATTGTAACCAGTCAAGTGGAAATTAGAAATTTGAAAGAATAGTATGATGAAACAAAAAGGAAATATATTAGTGATGACTTTAGTTTTTTCAGCCTTGGCTTTGAGCATGGTCGTAACCAGCATTTCCGGTTTTGGTTTTATGGAAAATCGCGCGGCCAGGCAAAAGCACGGAAGCGAAATGGCGTTTCAAATGGCCGAGGCCGGTATTGAATATTACAAATGGCATTTAGCGCATGATGAGACTGATTATCAAGACGGCACTGGCCAAGCCGGGCCGTATGTTCATAATTATTATGACAAAGACGGTAATAAAATCGGGGAATATTCTTTGAATATTACTCCGCCGCCGGCCGGTTCAAGTATTGTTACGGTGGAATCCATTGGTTACACTGTCGCTTATCCCAACACTAAACGAAAACTCAAAGCGAGAATTGGTTTTCCATCGCTCACTGACTACGCTTTTCTCACCAATTCAGATGTTTGGATTGGTGACACTGAAGCGATTCATGGCAAACTGCATGCCAATGGCGGCATCCGTTTTGACGGCACCACCGACTCCATTATTTCCAGCGCCAAAGAAACCTACACTTGCAAAACGTATCATGGCTGTAACAATCAAACCAAGCCGGGCATCTGGGGCGATGGCACGCCGCAAGATTTTTGGCAGTTTCCAGTGCCGGCTTTTGATTTTAACGGTATTACCGTGGATTTGGCTGATGTGAAAGCCGGGGCCAAGAGCGCCGGTGTGTATCTTTCCTCATCCGGCTTTAAGGGCTGGCATTTGAAATTTAAAAGCAATGGCACCTTTGACACTTACAAGGTAAAAACATTATATTCTATTCCTTCACCAGGTTATGGCAAAGATGTCAATGGCGTAAAACATTATGAATCATACGATATTAAAACCGAGACATTTTATAAAAATTATGCCATACCGGCCAATGGTTTAATTTTTGTTGAGGATTTGACTTGGGTGGATGGCACAGTGCGCGGCAAGGCCACGGTTGGTTCGGGCAAGTTTCCGGTTTCACCAGCCACCTACACTTCCATTGCCATACCCAATAATATTATTTATGTTAATAAAGACGGCTCGGATGTGTTGGGGCTCATGGCGCAAAATCATGTTTTGATACCGCGTCTTTCGCCCAATATTTTGGAAATTGACGCTGCGGTAATCGCGCAAAACGGCAGCGCGCAGAGATTTTATTATCCTGGCAATATACTGGATTCGCTTACTATTTACGGTAGTGTTGTTTCCAATGGCGTGTGGACTTGGAGCTGGGTAACGCAAGGCGGGTCAATAATTTCCGGCTATAAAAACACCAACACCACCTATGACGCCAATCTGACTTTTGGTCCGCCGCCGTCATTCCCTGTAGGCAATGGATATCAGTTGATCAGTTGGGAAGAGGTGAAATAGTAAAAGTGTGATATAATTATTATGAAGAATAAAGAGGGTCTGCCTATATCTTTTTTGCAGTCGCGGCGACAGTCCGCAGCAAAAAAAAGATATAGGCAGACCCTATCCTCTATGAAACGAATCAAGCGCAAAATCACCAAAGCAATAATTCCGGCGGCCGGTTTCGGTACGCGGTTTTTGCCCGCCACCAAATCCATGCCAAAGGAAATGCTCCCGATTGTGGACAAGCCCATTATTCAATATGTGGTGGAAGAGGCCGTGGCTTCGGGTATTAAAGACATTATTATCGTAACCGGCTGGCACAAGCGCTCTATTGAGGACTATTTTGATTATCCTTATGAATTGGAAAAACGGTTGGAAGAGGCTGGCAAATCCAAAGAATTGGAAGAAGTGCGCCGCATAGCGGAAATGGCCAATTTTATTTATGTGCGCCAAAAAGGCCCGTATGGCAATGCCACGCCGGTGTATTGTTGCCGCCATTTGATAGATGATGATGAAGATGTTGCCGTCTTATGGGGCGATGAGTTTATTTATTCCAATCCTCCGCGCTTGTCGCAGATGATGAAAGTATATGAGGAATTGGGCGGAGCAGTGATTTCAGCCGTGCGCGTTGACCAAGAAGATGTCAGCCGTTATGGCATTGCCGATGTTGAGCCGGTAAGCGGTAACATTCATCGTATTAAAAAAATTGTGGAAAAACCGGCTTTGGGTAAAGCGCCGTCGGATTTGGCCACGCACGGAGCGTATATTTTACCAGGTGAGATTTTTCCAATTTTGCAGAATTTAAAACCGGGCAAAGGCGGTGAATTATGGCTGCCCGAAGCCATTGATAAATTGATTCAGAGCGGGTTTCCGGTTTATGCTTGCGAAATAAAAAACGGACGATATTATGACACCGGCAATAAATTGGAGTATTTAAAGGCAAATATAGATTTTGCTTTGCAAAGGCCGGATTTAAAAGAAGGGTTAAA
>DOQH01000050.1:0-14216 GCA_003514455.1 Candidatus Magasanikiibacteriota bacterium | reverse complement strand
CCGGACATGTTTTCTATTCAAAATACATGGATTACAGCTTATCAAAGCAAAATTTTGCCAATGCCAGCGTCAGTCAGGGTTGTTTCCCAGCACACCGAAGGGACTTATCAGAAAAAATTAGTGGTGGATATTTCCAATGTTCCAACTCCGACCGCTAAACAAATTCAGGATGCCTATGTTGGAGCGGTGGCCGCTGATGTGATTCGACCGGAAATAAACGCGCAAGGACAGTCAGTGAAAACCATTTGGGGGCTTCCTTTGGCAGTTGACACTTTGGTTTTGTATTACAATAAAACAATGCTGGACGCGGCCGGAATCGCCGAGCCGCCGAAAAATTGGGAGGACTTTCAAAAAGCTGTAAAATCGCTTTCCAAAATTTCTCCGGAAAATAAAATTTTGCAATCAGGCGTTGCCTTGGGCACTTCTAAAAATGTTTTGCGGTCGGCTGATATTCTAGCTCTGTTAATGATGCAAAACGGCACGATAATGGCCGGTGAAAATAATTATCCGACTTTTAATTTAATGCCGCAAGAAGTAAAGTTGCCAACTACGCCGGCGGCTCAGGCCTTGCAGTTTTACACTGATTTTGCCAATTCTACCAAAGAGGTCTATAGCTGGAATGCGGAAATGCCAGAATCATTGGACGCGTTTGTGCGCGGGCAGACGGCATTTTTCTTTGGCTACGCGTATCATCTGCCGTTTATTCGGGCGCGCGCGCCAAAATTGAATTTTAATATCGTGTCTGTGCCGCAGGTCAATTCCCAGGCGCCGGTGAATTTTGCCTCGTATTGGGTGGAGACAGTTTCCAAAAAAACCGCTCATCCGAACGAGTCCTGGGATTTTATACTGTTTAGCTCAAAAGCGGAAAATGTGGTAAAATATCTGGAGAAAGTTAAAAAGCCGACTGCTTTGCGCGCGCTGATTGCCGGGCAAAAAGAAGACCCTGATTTGCAGGCGTTCGCGAGCGAAATTCTGACTGCCAAGAGTTGGTATCTGGGCAAAGACACGGCCAAAGCCGATGCATATTTTACAGGAATGATTGATGATGTTTTTAAGCCCGAGGCCTTGAATGACGCTGGAATCTATCAAAAAGCCGTGAACAACGCGGCAGTGAAGGTAGGGCAGACGATGTAAATTGTCAATTTTATGATGATGTCATTCCCGCGCCATGCCTATAGGCAGGCAGGAAATTGGGAATCCAGCGCAAAGATTATTGTTTTTTTCTCCGCGGCGATTTTGTTTTTGGCAAATGTTCTGCCAGCGTTGGCGATTGACGATGTTTTTGCGCCAACAAATCAAGCGGATATAGACGCCATCTGTGATTTAAGTAAACTCCCAACAGAGAAAAGCGCATTTTTGCCCGATTGCGTGTATTTTGAGGGTACTTTGTTTGAAAAAGATTGCGGCTGCCGCAATGTGAATATTTTCGTTGATTTTTTGGTGAAATACGCTAATGGCATGTTTTTCTTTGTCGGTGGTGGCGCGTTGTTGTTTTTCGTCTACGGCGGATTTGTCATCTTGACTGCGGCCGGCGGAGAACGGGTTAAAAAAGGAAAAGATATTATTGTCGCGGCGGTAATTGGTTTGATAATTATTTTCACCGCGCAGGTTGGATTGAAATTTGTCTTGAAAGCGCTTTTGACGCCTGCAATCGGTGAAAAAACAACCGGTGCGCCGGCAACGCTTGAAGGGCTTAAGATTAAAGTCATTGAACCGAAGTAATTTATGCCTTACGATCCCAATGTTATCACCGAATTGACCAATCCTTTGGGCGACGCCAATGTGCCGTCTTTGATTGGCACAACCATTAGTTATATTTTACGCGTGGTTGGCTCCATTGCTCTGGCAGTGATTGTTTTTGCCGGAATTAAATTTATGAGCGCGCGCGGCAATCCGGAACAAGTTAAATCCGCCATGCAAATTATGCTTTGGGCCGGGTTGGGCTTGGCCATGATTTTTTTCAGTTATTTGATTTTGAATTATGTTATTGAAGCGATTAAGTGACATGCGTCATTGCAAGGAGCGTAGCGACGAAGCAATCTCATGTAAGCTGCGAAATTGCTTTGTTTCGTTCGCAATGACAGCGTTGGTAGCCCTTACTTTTTTATTAGCGCCCAGTTCTGTTTTCGCCGCCGCGCCGTCTGTGATTAACTTGCCCAATCCGCTAGGCACCACTAACATTTTGGATTTAGGTGCGCGTTTAATTAAAGCCGGTTTGGGTATTGCCGGCTCTTTGGCCTTGCTGTTTTTCATTTACGGCGGATTTTTGTGGTTGACCTCGGGCGGGAGTCCTGATAAAATAAAGAAGGGGAAAGATGTATTTTTGTGGTCGGTGGTAGGACTCGTGATAATTTTCAGCAGTTATTTGATGGTGGATTTTGTGATAAAGGCGTTGACCAAAGGAGCTGCGGATAATAAATCACAATGTGTTAATAATGCTTTAGAGGAGTCAGGAGTCTGTCTAGCAAAATGTCCTCCTCCGGAAGTCAAAATTGGGCCTCAACCTAATCCAGAAAATGAAACATCCTGTATACAGGATTGTTTGCAAAAGAACACTGAAGCGAATGAAAAATGCACAATAAAATGATTTTAAAATGAAGAGAGGAGGTGAATGTAGATGAAAAAGAAAATTTTATCGTTAGTGTTGAGCTTATTCGTGGTAAGTTTGTTCGCGTTGCCGGTGGTGGTATTGGCCGCTTATGGAGATGCACCAGTTAATGCGACCAATCCTGTTGGAGGAGCCAATGATACTTTAGGAATTAACTATGGCAAGGCCACTGGCTTGGGAGAAAAAGATGTTCGCACAACCGTAGCCAGTATTATTAATGTCGCATTAGGTTTATTGGGTATTGTGGCAGTGGTTATTATCTTGATTGGCGGGTTTGAATGGATGACTGCCGGAGGCAATGAAGAAAAAACCGGCGAAGCGCGCAACCGGATTTTTGCCGGCATTATCGGTTTGGCAATTATTTTGTCCGCTTACGCTATTGCTCAATTCGTGATTAAGAGTTTAACAACGGCTACAAGTTAATTTTCCGTTGATGATAGTTCATGGGGCGGTTGAGAAAACGACTCAAAAAACAATTTTTTAGCCGGCATATGCTTAAGCAAAAGTTGTTTGGTGAATCCAACTCATCCGCCCTTGGACTCGCGCATTTTGTCATTCCCGCGCAAACGGGAATCCAGCTATTTTAGGAAAAAGCCGGATTTTCGTTTGTTCAGAAATTAATTTTCTCTATGTCAAAAACAAAATATATTTTTTCTTCTTTCGTCTTGTTTTTATTTTCCGCCTCAGCGGTTTTGGCAGATGCTTATGGTTTAGACGATACCGCCGGCAAAGCCGGCATTCCCACCAAAGGTAGTATCACTCTTAAAATCGGCACGATTGTCGGCGCCGCGCTTTCTTTTGTCGGTATTTTCTTTTTGGGGCTGATGCTTTATGCCGGATTTTTATGGATGAACGCGCGCGGCAAGCAAGAACAGGCCGACAAAGCGCAGGATATTATTGTTGACGCTTGCATTGGTTTGGCCATTACCGGCGCGGCTTACATTATTACTAAATTTGTGTTTCAGGCAATGGGAATATAAATTATAAGCGGAGCTTGTAAATTTTGTCGAGCTTTGCACGCCAAAAACAAGTTTTTGGCTTGGCTCATTTCTAGAAATTATGAAAAAGAAATTATTCGCGTTAATAGCAATTATATTTTTACTCTTGCCAACGAGCGTTGACGCAGTTAGTAATTTTGGCAATGCTTTGAAAGACGCGGAAACAGTGGCCGGTACCGCCGGTGTGAAAAATGACGCCACCACGCCAGAGGCCTACGCTTCCGGTATTCTTAGTGGCGCATTGGCAACTTTGGGTATTGTGTTTTTGATTTTAATGGTTTATGGCGGATTTTTGTGGATGACAGCCAAAGGCGACGAAACCCAAGCCACCAAAGCCAAAGATACCATTACTATGGCGGTTATCGGCCTAATGATNNGGGAGTTTTTTAGTGATAAATCAGGCGCGAGCGACTGATTGTAATACTTTTTGTGGTGGAATTGATGATTTGGATTTATGGAATGAATGTATTGAGAAGTGTCAAAATGAAGGCGGCACTGTTAGCGAGCCAGAAGTTGATAAAAGTGGCTCTCCTAAAAAATCCGGTAATAGTAGTGGTAATTTCACAGACATTAACACTAAACTAAAAAATTTGGAACCTGGATTTTACGGCGATGTGGCTCCAAAATCACTTGAACAAATGATTGGTGGGTATATCAAAACCGGATTGGCTCTGGTTGGTGTAATTTTCTTGCTTTTGATGGTCTATGGCGGTTATACTTGGATGATTGCCCGCGGCGACGAAACCGAGGCCAAAAAAGCAAAAGACACCATCACCATGGCCGCGATTGGCATGGCCGTAGTGCTCGTAGCGTATGTGATTACTTATTTTATTTTGTCTTATGCGTTGCAATCGGTTGGTCAATAAAAGCGGACTTTGTGCAATAGTCGTCATGTTATTGGTATTTTTTTTATTACCTGCAAAAGCAAATGCCGGAATTTGTTATGATCCAAGTGATCCTAAAAAGCCGGGTGGTTGTATTGATGAACCGGACACTGGTATATGCATGAGTCCTCAAATTTATTCTGCTGAAGATACTTGCGCAGAAGTACAAGCGGCAGCTGATTTAATAGAAGATGCAAGTAAATTGCTGGAAGCAAGTGACTCTAAAAAACAAGGCCTCGGCTCTTTGAAAGAAAGTGTTAAAATTTTAACAACAGGTAAGGTTAATAAATCTTTAGAACAAGTAATCGGCGGTTATATTAAGACAGCATTGATTTTGGTAGGTACTCTTTTTATGGCTTTGACTTTTTATGGTGGTTACATCTGGTTTATAGCCCGCGAAGATGAAGAAGAAGCCAANNGTGGAGTCAGTTGATCTTTTGAAAAATACCGGCGCGGCCGCAGGCTATCCGTCGCAGACAGCTAACGAGTATTCAATGGCCGCGACTGTCGGCGCAATTATCAATATCGCTCTGGGAATTTTAGGCACTATTTTTTTAGGCCTGACTTTTTACGCCGGTTATTTGTGGTTCACTGCTGGCGGCGAAGAAGAAAAAGTGACCCAAGCCAAAGCGTATTTATATAACGGTTTGATTGGTATGGTTATTGTTTTGGCTTCGTACGGCTTGTCGCGGTTTGTCGTCACTTCAATCATCAGCGCCACTTTTGGCGGATAAAATTATGAAATATTTTTTATTTTCAATTCTATTCTCTCTTTCTTTATTCGCGGCTATGCCGGTATGGGCCATTGACCCGGCAGTCGCGCCTGATATTGTTGGTGAAATCACCGGCCAGATGGATGTGGCTGGCGCTACTTCCGGTTTGTCGGCTCAAGACCCGCGTCTCACTGTCGCGCGTTTTATCAATGTTTTTCTGGGAATTTTAGGCACGATTTTTATTGCCTATATTGTTTATGCCGGTTATCTATGGATGACTGCCGGCGGTGAAGAAGAAAAAACTACCCAATCTAAAACGCATATCCGTAATGCCATTATCGGCCTAGTGATTATTTTATTGGCTTTTAGTATAAATATTCTGGTGTCAACTTATTTGATTCGCGCGACTTCCAATCCATATTATCAACCGCCCCTGTCTCTTCCGCAGGTTAAATAATAAGAAAAATCGTCCCTATTTGGGACGATTTTTTGTTATCTCTTTTAGATATTCCCAGCCAACTCTGATTAAGCCGACCTTGCTTTTTCGTTTTTGATTCAAGGTCTCTGTCCAAATCACCGGAATTTCTTTAATCACATAGCTGGCGCGTCGTGCGCGGCAAAGTAGCTCCGTGTCAAAAAACCATTGTTGATTTTTTACCAGCGGCAAAATGTTTTGGATAATTTTTTGATTGATGCCTTTAAAACCGCAAGAAAAATCAGTCAATGGAAGGTTGAGCCAGTGGGCGATAAAATATTGATTAATTTTAGAAATGACGCGCCGCAAAAGTGAACGGTTTGTTCGCGAATCGGATAAATTGCGCGAGCCGATAACAATGTCCGCATTATTTTTTAATTCTTCAACCAATCGCGGCAAAGCGGATAAATCAGTGGATAAATCCGCGTCCATGAAAATAAAATAATCAACAGGGAATTTTTGCCAAGCTGTTTTAATTGCCAGCCCCTTGCCTTTTTTAGGGATAAAAATATATTTTAATTTATCGCCTTGCGAACAGAGTTTAATTGCCGTATTGCCAGTTTCATCGGTAGATGCATTGTCGGCAATGACAATAAACCATCCATCTTTCAGTTCGCGCGCGCAAAAGTCAATAAGTTTTTTGATATTCTCTTTCAAAACCAGGTTTTCGTTGTGAACCGGTACGGCGATATTTATTAACATAATTATTGTATTTCAAAAATCTTCGCTTCTTTATCTTCGTATTTTAAAACAAATTGCGGATTTTTTTCTATTTGTTCCAGCAATTTTTTTTCCGTGAGTTTTAATAAAAGAATGTTTGTTCCAAAATCGTTTTTTATTTTTTCCTCTGGTTTTGTTTCTTGTCTCGCGCCGATAGTCACCCAAGTTTTGTAAAGCTCTTGGTCATAGCGATAAAAAAAAGTTGGATCCATTCCGGCAGTGTAGACATTGTTACTGTTGTGATAAAAAAGCATTGGCCAATCAGACCACTGCGTGTGGAAAATCAAACTGCGTTCGGGTGTGTTTTGTTTTAGCCATTCGCTCGCGCCGGCCAGATATTGCCAACTAAATCCTTTGACGGTAAAATCGCGCAGTTCAATGTTTTTTCCGATAAAAACAACCAGCCAAGTGATGAGCAAATATGAAACAATAATTTTATTTACAGCATTTTTTTTCCAAAACTTTTTTATTTCATCTCTTGGCGAAAAATTTTGTGGCAAGGAAAAATCCAGCAAAAACGCGTTGGCTAAAATGAAAAATGGCGCAAAATATTCAATAAAGCGCATGGATTTGAGAGTCATCACGGCTAAGAGGCCGGAAAAAATATACAAAGTGAGAATCTGTTTGAATTTTTCTTTATTCACCGTTGCTCCGCCGGTCTTTACCCGCCATAAAAATACACTGAAAGTTCCAATGGTTAAAATCCAACCCAAGACATTAGTGGTTAAAAAATCCGTTATTTTCATCGGGTACCACTCCACGCCAACCGCGACTATGCCTTGATAATTTATCAACCCAATCTGCACCACTTGTTCCCAATAAAATTGAAGATTGTTTGGAAAAGACGGGTTGATAATCAAGCCGGCAGTAAGTCCGATTGTCACCGTGGCGATTAATTTCCAATTTATCCGTTTTAAAGCCCATTTGTTTATTAATAAATCACTAATTATCGCGCAAGCGGCCAAAATTATCATTAGCCCCCATCCGCCGTGCAACCAGACATAAAAAAAAGACAAAATGCCCAATGCCCAGTAGCGTTTTTGCCAAATTAGGGATAAGGCGATAAGTAAAACAATAATGGAAAGCGGGCCGGCTTTGGCTAAATTAATGCGGAAAACAAAAGCCGGGATGGAAAGCAAAATTAAAGTATAAAAAAGCGGCCAGCGGATTTGCCAACGTTTGAGAAAAAAATAGAAAAAAAATATAACTGCGGTAGCAAAAATTATTGAAGCGATTTTTACGGCTAACAGCGGCGGNNGGAAATTCTTTAATTACACCCTGTTCTTTCATTATGAGCGCCATCTTTGTGTGGTAAAATGAATCTGGGTCAACAAAAGTCGGCGCCAATTGCAAATAGGCGAAAAAGGTGAGGAGCAGGGTAAAGAAAATGGCGATTTTTATGCGAGTCATGCCTTTAAGTTTAGCACAGTTGCGGAGTTTGATAAATTGGAATACAATGTAAATATGGCAATTCGCAAGATAATAATAAAAGTGTCTCGCTCCAAACATCGTATTCCTCCCGAATTGCGCGAAGCGGCTTTTAAGCGCAAGGCCGGGCAGATAAAAAAGTATATTAAGCGAGAGTCAAGGCAAAAATTACTAAAAGAGCTGAATAGCGCGATTTGACAAGAGATAAAAAATGTGATATAATAGTAAAGCAAAGGTCGGAAATTAAGCTAAAAATATATTTCTAAATTTAATTTTTAATTCAAATCAATATGATTAAGAAAATTTTTAATTTTGTTTCGTTTTTAGTTATTTCTTCTTTAGTTTTATCAGTGCCTTTGACTGTTTTGGCGCAAGATGCCGGAACAATGCCGCCGCCAGGGGGCACTTCAGGGAGTTTCCAACAGCCAACTTCAGGTTCGGGCAACTATCAAATGCCATCGAGCAACTTTCAACAACCAATGGACAGCCAGCAATATCAGCAACCGATGATGAATAATTATCAAAATTTTCAACAACCAACAGGAGACCAGCAATTTCAACAACCAATGACCGGAATGCAACAGCAGCCCTATTCAGGCCAAAACTCTGGGAATACGGCTTCGTGTATGGTAAATGGCGTAAATATGCCAGGTGGTTGCGACCAATGGAATCAATCTACTGGTACTAGCGGTCAAAGCCAAATGGGTGGGCAGAATAATCAATTGAACGGACAGAGTGGTCAAGGTATGATGGGCGGCCAGCAAGGTCAATTTGGCGGTCCTCAAGGCGGTCAACAAGGTATGATGGGTTCGGACGGACAACAGGGCGGCCAATTTGGTCCATCTGACGAAGATATGGAAAAAATGGAAAAAATGCGAGAAGCGCAAGAAAAGAAAATGCGCATGAAGGGTTTGCAACAAGCCAAAAAAGGCATGACCCAGTTTTTAAGATCATTAAAAAATGTACAGGTCAAAATAGCTAAATTTGAAAAACAAGGTATACCTGTATCAGCTGACATAAAGAGCAAAATTGACGAAGCAGTTGCGACCATTGAAACCATTATTAACGCCACAGAAATGACTGATGAGATACAAGAAAAGATGGAATCTATGCAGGAAATGGGCGATGTCATGCAAAACATTATGCCGAAATTAGAGATGATGTCGCGCTTGCCACAGATGATTAAAAAAGCGCAGACGGAAATTAAACGATTGGAAAAAGCTTATGCTGGTGCGGCTAAAAAAGCTACCCGAGCAAAAGTTGATGTTTCTTCAGTCTTGGGAAATTGGCAAGCAGCTATTGATGAACTTAAAAATAATTTAGCTGCGGCTGCCAGCGGTCAGTTTGAAGAAGGTGAAGACCCGATGCAGGCAATTGGCGAAGGCGTGTTTGAAAATTTGGAAAATGCTTGGAAATATGATCAGATTATTAGAATGGCTTTGGATGTAAAACGCAATTTGCGCAACGTTGAATCCATGCTGAAAAAATATGAAAAGGCCATTGTGAAGATGGAAAAGAAAGGCGAAGATATGACCGAGGTCAAAGAAGTTTTGGCCATGATGAAAGAAAAATATATTGAAGTTAAGGATATCGCCTGGGATAAATTGGAACCAGAAGAGATTGAGGATTTTATCAGTGGCCTGGATGGTTATATGGAAATGCAGCAACAAATGGAAGAGATGCTTAATTTGGGCGGGCCATCTATGTTTGAACAGCAGATGAAACAAGGTCCGGCAAAAGAAGATAAGATGCCGGGAATGAATGTGCCGGATTTTGGCCAATTGATGAAAGCCAATGAAGACGCACAAAATCAGTTTGTCCAGCAATGGTCAGTGACTGAAGAAAAATTATTGGCTCAGTTTGACGCTGACAAGGTCGCCAAACTTAAAAAATTGTCCGCTCTTTTAGAGGCGGCTAAAAAAGAAGTGGCGGCTTTAGGTGCAGCTGGCGTAGGAATTCCATCTGATCTATTGGCGGCACTGGGATTTTCCAGCGCTTCCAGCATAGCGGTGAAATAAAAACAGGAAATAGTTAAAACGAAAACACCTCCAATTTTAGGAGGTGTTTTTGATGGGGTGCCCAACGGGAATTGAACCCGTACTGCGACTGCCACAGAGTCGCGTGATAACCATTTCACTATGGGCACCATTATAAACTATTATATTATTTTTGACCTCGCGTGGAATCGAACCACGATCTAGGGATTAGAAGTCCCTCATTCTATCCATTGAACTACGAGGCCGTCATTTTTTTCCGTGGAAATTTTTAAACACTTCCGCCAGGCCTTTGTTAGTGACATGGGTGTAGATTTGCGTAGTGGTAATGGAAGAATGACCCAGCATCTCTTGCACACTGCGAATATCAGCTCCGTTTTGCAATAAGTCAGTGGCATAGGAATGGCGTAAAACATGCGGAGTGATGTTTTTGGTAATACCGGCCATTTTGGAATATCTTTTAATAAGCCGCTGAACACTGCGCGGAGTCAGTTTTTCCCAATCCTTGTCTTTCATCTTTTTTTTGTCTCGTTGATTGTGCGCGCGATCAAGCGGTATAAAAATAAAAGGGTTGAAGTCGCGCCGAGCTTCCAGATATTTTGCCAGCCAGTATTTCGCTTGGTTTGATAAAAAAACAACGCGCCATTTGCCGCCCTTGCCTTTGACTGTAAATTCATCCTTCTTAAGGTTTATATCATCTTTTTTAAGATTTGTCAATTCCGACACGCGTAATCCTGTGCTGAAAAACAGCTCTAACATGGCTTTATCGCGCAATGAAGTGGATGTTTGAGGGGTAAGCGGCGCTCCCAATAGCCGCTCCAAATCACTGCCTTCCAAAAAGGCGATTTGCCTGCTTGGCATTTTGGCCAATTCAATTTTGTCCGGAGCTATCGCTTTGATGTCATTTTTTGCCAGATATTTAAGAAAGGATCGCAATGCAATCAGGTGATAGTTTTGCGTGGAAATTTTAATTGGATTTTTGGACTGGTTGTTCTGACGATTGAGCCACAGACGGAATTGACGGATATTTTCTTGAGTAATGTCAATNNGTCAAAGGCGAGCGATTTTTTTCAATTTCCAAATGCTCCAAAAAACGGCGAAGATAGTCATTGATGTTGGGCATATTTTTGCTCTCTGTCTCTCATTATACGACACTTCCCAAAAAATAACAAATACAAAACGCCCCCAAATCGGGGGCGTTTGAGTATCTATTACACCAATGTCACGCTTGCTACTTTATCACCATCTTCTTTGAAACGCATCAGCCTCACGCCTTGGGTGGCACGGCCTAAAACCGACACAGTGCCAAACGGCAAGCGAATAATTTGGCCTTTGGTGGACATTACCATTAAATCCCGCTCATCTTTAGCATTGACCACATAGGCGCCAATTAATTGGCCGGTTTTTTTCGTAACTTTGGATGTTTTGATACCAGATCCGCCACGGCCTTGTAAACGATATTGCCCCAATGGAGTTCTTTTGCCCAGGCCCTCTTCGGAAATAATGAACAGTTGAAAATTTTTGGCTTGCGTTGGCTCCACTATATCCATTCCTACAATCACATCTTTGCCTTTTAAGCGCATACCGCGCACGCCAGATGCATTTCGTCCCATTGCGCGAATGGCTTTTTCTTTAAACCTGATTGACTGGCCATTGGCAGTCACTATCATTATTTCATCCGATCCGGTTGATGGTTTGACCCATTGCAATAAATCCTCGTTTTTTAATTTTAACGCGATCAAACCTGAACGGCGGACATTGGAAAGATCTTTCAAGTCAACTTTTTTAATAACACCATTATGCGTCACCATTACCAGATATTTATAGTCGCCCAGATCAGACATAGAAAGCACGGCTGAGACCTTTTCATCCGGCCCTAGTTGCAAGAAATTCACAATGGCTTGGCCTTTGGAAGTGCGTGAGCCGGGCGGAACATCATAGGCCTTGAGTTGAAATGCACGGCCTTTGGTTGTGAAAAACAGCAAATCAGCGTGCGTGGAGGTGGTGAAGAGCTGTTCCACCACATCTTCTTCTTTGGTGGTAACGCCAATGACGCCTTTGCCACCACGACCCTGCGTGCGGAATGTTTCCGGCGGCATTCGTTTGATATAGCCATCGCGCGTAATCATGACAATAGTGTCTTCGTTTGGCACCAAATCCTCCATTGAAAATTCCTTGACTCCGTGCGGCATCACTTGCGTGCGGCGTTCATCAGCATATTTGTCTTTTAATTCCTGAACTTCGGTTTTAATAATGCTTAAAATGCGTTTGGCAGAAGATAAAATCGCTTGCAATTCTTTGATTAATTCCAATTTTTCTTTTAATTCATCATCAATTCTTTTCCGTTCCAAATTGGCCAGTTGTTGGAGTTTCATTTCCAAAATTGCCAGTGATTGTATTTCAGTCAAGCGGAATTGTTTCATCAAATTCGTCTTTGCCTCTTCTTTGTCTTTGGATTTTTTAATTGTTTTAATGACAGCGTCAATGTTGTCCAAAGCGATTTTCAAACCCTTTAAAATGTGCGCGCGTTCTTCAGCTTTTCTCAAATCAAATTCCGTGCGGCGGCGCACCACCACTTGGCGATGTTTGATGTATTCTTCCAAAATGTTTTTCAGATTCAACACGCGCGGCTGAATGCCATCAACCAACGCCAGCATATTCAGGTGGAATGTTTCTTGCAGTTGCGTTAAATTGAAAAGTTGGTTTAAAACTTTTTTTGGATAGGAATCCTTTTTCAATTCAATAACAATGCGCACGCCGTCTTTGTTTGATTCGTCGCGCAAGTCCTTAATGCCTTCAATTTTTTTCTCATGCACCAAGTCAGCTATTTTTTCAACCAAAGTCGCTTTGTTGATTTGGTATGGGATTTCATGAACAATAATTTTGTAAAGTCCATTTTTGTCTTCCACTATTTCGGTTTTCGCGCGCGTGACTACTCGGCCGCGGCCGGTGGCATATGCCTGCGTGATTTCTTTTTTATCATAAATTATGCCGCCGGTTGGAAAATCAGGGCCTTTGACAAATTCAGTCAAGTCCTCAACATCAGCATCTGGGTGTTCAATCAAATGATTTATGGCAGAGCAAAGCTCGCCCAAATTATGCGGTGGAATGCTTGTGGCCATGCCTACAGCAATGCCCATAGTTCCGTTTAAAAGCAGGTTGGGAAGGCGGGCGGGGAATACGGTCGGTTCCAAATGCATTCCGTCGTAGTTGGGAACGAAATTGACTGTGTCGCGTTCAATATCGGTGAGAATTTCTTCGGAAATGTGAGCGAGTTTTGCTTCTGTGTAACGATAGGCGGCAGCAGAATCCCCGTCAACGCTGCCGTAGTTGCCTTGTCCATGCACTAATGGATATCGCAGGGAAAATTCTTGAGCCATGCGCACCATGGAATCATAAACTGCCGTATCACCATGTGGATGATATTTACCCAGAACCTCACCGACAATCGTTGCCGATTTTTTAAGTTTTGCTTGCGGTTTGAGCCCCATATGCCACATGGCATAAAGAATGCGGCGATGCACCGGTTTAAGGCCATCGCGCACATCAGGCAATGCGCGCGAAATTATCACGGACATTGCATAATCCAGATAGGAATTTTGCACCTCGGTGACAATGGGCTGATTGATAAGTCGGCCAATTGGATTGGCAGAGATTTCATTGGATTCCAGTTTGGGCTTTGATTTTATGATTCTTTTCATAGTGGTTTTGAGGTATTTTTGTTTTCAATTTTCTTTTTTAATTCATTGATTTGTTCTGCATTCAGTGTTTCAGCCGGTGTCGGAACAGCTACTGAATTTGTCGCGGCTTTTTTAATAATATTTTCCAAATTTTTCATTTCAGCGGCTTTTGCTTGGCTATTTTTTAAAATATCCGACAGTTCTTTTTTGTTTAAAAAATTCAAATCTTCCGTAATTGAACCGGTGTTTTTAAAATTTTCTTTTATTCGCATTCCCCACAGTCCAATTAAAAAAGCCATTATCACAATCACTCCACTCCACATCATAATTTGCCGTTTGCGCAAATCAGACGCTGACATAATAGGCGCTGAGGACTTGGCGGCGTTTGCCATGATTTTTTCAATCGGCGCTTCGCGGTAAAACATTGTTGGAAAATCAATTTTTTTGGTCGTGTTTTTTTTGGTTTTTTGGCGCGGCATAATTATGTTTTTTCCAATAATACCAATCGGGTTTCATCTTGCGGCAAATCCCGTTTGGCGACTTTGAATTTTGGCAACCATTCTTTTTCTTTTTGTCCCAAAAGTTTGGCGAATTTATCAACAGGTTCAAAAAGCAGTTTGCCATTGGGCGGATTGAAAGAATGGGGTATAACAATGCGCGGCTCCAATTGGTTGACCAAATCAGAAGCCTCATTGGCGCCCAAAACATTGTTGCCT
>DOQH01000013.1 GCA_003514455.1 Candidatus Magasanikiibacteriota bacterium | reverse complement strand
CGCATAAGGTATATTGTGCGACACTACCAAGTTATTTTTTAACCCCGATTTTCAAGGTTCTGTCCACATTATACAATCCCCTGCCTTTTCAGTCAAGGCAGTTATCCACTCCAAAAAATTCGCCCCTTTCGGAGCGGATTTTCAATTATTCAACTTGATGATGTAATTCAAACAAAATTTTTTGCGGCAAAAGTTTTTCAATTAATTTTGCCCAACCACTTCGGTTATCTATTTGGCCATCAATCCCCCACTTCTTTAAATGAAAAACAATTTTTTCACCGTAATCTTTCGGCACGCAAACTTTACGATGACATGCCGGACAATAACCAAGAAAATATCGATGATCAACGATCTTTTGAATTTCCCCTTCCCTGTCCTCCCAATGTTCCCAAACCGAATTGCCAATTTTCATTGGCCGACCGCCGTTTGGATTGCGATCAAGAATTAATGTATCCATAGCACTTAAACCGCGATTCCGACAAGCAAAGAATCGTGCTATAATATAATTAACCAAGGATTAAACCCCTTGGCCAGCAGGCACGGAATGACTAGTTCCGCGTCCTGCGTTTTAAATAAAAAATGGACTTGTTATTTTAACTTGCCCATTTTTTGTTGTCAAGTTTATCCGCAGCCTCATGATTGACAAAAATTTTGATTTAAATTAAAATAAAATAATCCTCATGATATATAATTTGAGGATGGCCAATCCTTAATTTAGCTAAATATATTTTCTAAACAACGAAAGAAAATAAATCAACGCTTTTAAGGTCAGCTTTTCGGGGAGTCGTTGGATTCCCGGAAGAGAATATCAACTGGGGAGAAGGAATTGCAAAATTCCAGCTCCCCGAGGGTTGGCCTTAGGAGCGTTTTTTAAATTAAAAAAACAGCCGATCAATGGCAGATAAACACTCAAAGTGCGGTTGATGAAACTGGTAAACATAATGATTTTCCAAATCATCGTCCACCCGGACTTAGGGGTTCAAATCCCCTACCGCACAAAGTGTTTATCTGCCACTAAATGGCTGTTTTTGTTTTGAAACATCACCTTAACATATGTGCATAAATATGTCAAGTGGTAATATCATTATACCACGAATCTTTTAAATCATGTGGATAAAAGCATCTTTTGAGCCAATTTTGACTTCTTGACTATGGTATAATATTCTCATCGCTCTCGGGCGATAAATCCCTCTTCCGTCCTCCTCCTTCGGAGAGGGATTTTTAATTTTTATTGATGCCGGCGCGCAACGCCATGGCCGTTAGAGATGCCCATATTACCTCTTGTGCTTGTTTGGCATCAATAAAACCCATTATCCAACCGATCAAGGCCCAAACAAATCCGACCGCGGCTAAAATGTATGTTTTTTTGCCGCTCAAAAATTCAAATAAATTTGACATATTATTTGACATTAAAATAATTATTTAATGCGATATTTTTTAAATGTTCTTGTTTTGTATAGTGATGCCAAATCATGGCGTAAGTCGGTTCGGCCACCATGTTGAAATCCCACTTGCCATAGATCCAAGCGTTCATTTCCTGCCGACTTGGCCGACGGCCCAATTTGCTTACCACCCACCAAAAACTTCGTGCTTTCCATGCCAACTCGCGCGCATTGCTGAATGGCTGGCCATACCGCAGATCCACCGGCAATAATTTGTAATCCTCATCTCTAAAAAGTGGCTCCGGATTTATAGCCCCAAAATATCCATTATTGGAATCTTTAACAAAACTATCGCCTTGTTTGTAAAGAATTTTAATACCAAAATGCAGATGCGCGCCGGTTGTCCATTTGCCGGTATTATCTGACCATGCCGCCACTTCACCCTCTTCAATCCAATTACCGACTTTTGTATTTTCTTTTTGTAGATGATAATATATCGCTTCCAGTTTTATTTTTTGTCCCTCAACTTCAAATTCCAGCGATTCAATTTTCACTTCACGCCCAGCTTCCACATCCACACCGCTAATCGTCACATGCCCGGCAAATGTGGCAAAAACTGGTGTGCCAGACGGCACTAAAAAATCAATCCCATTATGTCCCTGCATACCAAGTTTCTTATAGAAATCAACATAATTGGCGCCGAATGGTTGGGATATCCAATCCATGCCAGTACGAAATTTTTTATCAATTGGTAATCCAATTTTTTTGATTTTAGCAATGTCCTCCGGATTTAATCTTTTAAACATATTAATCTTTCAATTTTATTTCAATCTGCGCGCGCAATTGCATGACAGTCGTGATAATTTCTGATGATAAAGTTTCAATATTTTCATCAATAATTTTCAATAATTCAATTTTAAGTTGAGATTTGGTCATATTAGCGATAATAATATACCGTTATTGTCGGCCCAGTATAATCAGAATCGGCCGAGCCATTTGGAGAAGCATACAATTTAGTTGTTATTGAATCTCCAGACCAACTGGCACTTAATTGAATCGAATTAACATATCCGCCTCCTCCGCTCGAACCTTGAACAATCATAGATGCCTGGTTGGAAGTTGCCCCGACTTTTGAGATAACAATTGAAGCGGCTCTTTCGTGTGTGCCATTGCTAGAATCTCCAGTTTTAGCGCCAAAAACCTTTACGATAGCAATCCGCGCTTTTGATGGTGCGGTATGAACATTGGTTCCTCCCCCACTGCTTGTATTGCCCAAATATTCAAAACTGCCTTTTACCAAAATAATCTCTGTAGTTGAAATTGCAATACCCACCAAAATCTCATATGTCCCCACAGAAGTGCCAATCGTTCCATCATCTTGCACATAATATTTTGAGCCGCGCGAGAGTCCGCTAAATCCTTTTACAATTACACCTTCACCCATATACACTTGAGCGAATGCGCCAGCTCCCACATTTTGGCCTGATTTAACAAAACCGACGAATTCCAGCTTTGTTTGATCATTACCATCACAAAGCCCAATCCAACCCGATCCTGAATTGATATAAAACGGCTTGGGTACGGTTGTTGTATCTATTGCCTCGGCACAGATCAATTCCAGCAGACCATCTCTCGCGTTTTGAAAATTTGAATTAAGAGTCGTCCCCGGCAATAAATCGCCGGCCGTAAAAGTTGTTAATGGTTCTCCCATATTAAGAAATAGTTAAAGTCCAATCGATTGTTAATGTCTCGGTATTGGATTTGGTGACATTGATGGCCACTCTTGAAACCAAAACGCCGGAATTGGCCGCACCGGTGCCGTTAGAAAAAAGCCCGGCCTCACGATAAGTGCCATTGCATTCTGCCGCGCCGAAAAATCCAGTCACATAAGCAATATTGTTGGCATTTGTTTCCGATGCCGTTTGATTACGGTATGACTCTGTCTGCAATTGAGTATCAGAATTAGCCGGCACATTGGTACCTGTACCAAGTGCCACATAATTAATACGAGGTGCATTATCCGGTGATGCATCGGTCAAATTATTGGCAATCAATGTGCGGCCGACAGTCGGAATTAAATTTTTATAGGTCTGCACGCATTTAACCAATCCGGTTTTTGCGTCCCGAATTGTAAATTTCCAAATACCCTTTAAACAGATTTTTTCTTGTTTTGATTTCATAATTTTTTTGATTATGTACTATACACTATGTTTTTATTCCAATCTTGAACCATCGGCCAAAAATACTCGTTTATGTTTGTCCTGATAATAAATTGTGATATTAATATTATCAATGCTGGCTACAAGTGGTGCTCCGGATGAAAGCAATGATGCGGAAATTACGACTCCGAAATTAGCTGAATTTATATCATTGTAATCCCACGCCTCGCCCCATAAATCAGCTGATCCTCCATAAGTTTGAACTGTATCAACTAATGGCCACGCGCCGGCAATCGCTTTATTCGTAGAACCAATTGATCCATTGCTTTTAACAATTTTCACGGCATTGTCAGCCACTCCAACCAATTGATGAGTTGCCTTGCGCTCTATTTTTACTTCAATCCCTAAAATAATGGCTCCTATCGGGATACTGAATCCGAAATTGGTGGCTTTTAAATATTGTGTCGTGGCTGATCCTGCTCCGGGTATTGCCGCAGTCGCATAAACATTGTCGCTGACTTTCGCATTATCCGGATTAGTCCAAGCCAATGCGCCGATGCTCGCGTCATTTGCGGCCGTGCCGGGATTGATTTGTCCGGTATCATAATTTTGAAATGGAATCCAAGGCCCGGCAACGAAATCCACATCATAATTTAAACTTTGTACTGTTAATGTTTCTGCGAATGACATGGCCTCACTTTGTGGATTGTGCACCTTGCTTAAAGTTGGTGTGCCATCATCAATCGTAATTATTTCGGGGAAAGATTCTATCAAATCCAAAATTTCTTTTTTTCTCAAATTAACTTCTTTTGTTTTATCCAAAATTAAATTCTGCAACATTTCTATCATGCCGAATGTCCTGGTGGTCACCAGTGAAACATGATAATAAAATTGGTCGGCCGTGCGCATTCTGATATTCACTTTGTTGATAATATAATATTCATCCAAATCTCGGGCCGCGCTGACCACATGCAATCTTTGGCCTGATTTTAAGCCATCCACTTCTGTCTCAAAATCCGCTTCACTGATAGTCTGTGAATAAGCATATAATTCGGCGGCGGCGCGTTGGCGCGCGCCTTCTTTGGAATTGATTGTCTGGTCAATAATCAAATATTCATATTCGCCATTGCCTCCCTCGGCACTGATCATGGCCTCTACTGAAACATTATCTTTCTGTTTGATAATGACTGGCAAATAAGGTCGGCCGATTATTTTTAATAATTTGGCGTTTGATGGCGTATCGGTCTTTTTAAATTTCAAAACTTTTTCGTCTCTATTCCAAAGCGCGTCATGCAAATCAGGATCAGAACTAAAATCAATGCCGACATTCAGATTCGTACTTGATAAAGTCGCTTGGAAATCCTCATAACGATAGGGCAGATTAAACATGTAATCCACTCCATTCGTCTGAATTTCCGCTGTCAAAGTATCGGCTAGATACTCCCCTCCTCTGACAATAATCACATTTTTAACCTGCGAATTGTCGCGATTAATTTGCAGTGTTGGAAAAATATAACTGCCGTCATTGTCATTCAAACTGAACGGCGCGGCGTTTTCCTCTTTGTTGAAAAAATGGATATCTTTGTCATAATCAACATACCAATCATAATTAAATCGTTCAGCCAATTCTTTCAAACATTTGGACAGTGGCACATAATTAAAAGCGATATAATTAATTGTATTCGGACAATCTACATTGACACCGGTGAATCCGGTTGGCGCCCAATTGGCTATTAAATCGGCAATGATGGCATTGATTGTCATATTTTCATAAACTTCGGTCACTAATTTGCCATCTAAAAGCCGGGTATAATCCACGCATTCAATTTTGTAGCCGATGATATTATAGGCCTCCGGCGCTTCCTCAATTGATAGAATTAAACCGCCAAAAATCTTGGTAGCGTCGCGATATATTATCACCTCATGCCCTAAATTCGGCCGATAAGTCGTATCGCCGTATGTTTCAATTATGAAAGAACATCTATCAATCCGACTTGTTAAAACATTCTGAATTTTTAAACTTTGCCAATCAATGCGCTTGGTTCGGTCTATACTATCGATTAAAACTTGCACCGCCATATTAGACTCTTAAATTCTGTTTCAAAATCTTGATAAGTTTATCGCCAAATTTCTCGGCCGCGTCTTCATCCAAATACATGCCGCCATTGATATTGAGTGTAATGCCGCCAATGCCGACGCCGGCAGGGATGACTGTTTCGCCGCCATGCAAAATTGCCGGCACGGCCGCGCCAAAAGGCGCATTAATAAATCCTCCATTTTGAAATTTGGGCAATGCTTTTAATAAAGGCGCGACAGTTGGTGCAACAAAGCTACTCAATCCTGATAAAATTCCTCCNNGCTTGTTGAACTTTGAAAATAACAGTACCGAGAACATCTGCCACAGCTAAAAATCCTTTTGTAAATTCACCGGCTATTATTATAGAAGCTCCCAACACTTTGATAAAAGCCGGCAAAATTTCTTGCACTAATTTTGGCGATAATTCTTTGGATAAATTTTTTAATTGTTCGGAAATTCCCATTATCACCGATTGAGTCTGATCTGAACTGATCCAATTTGTTAATTCGGTAATAAAAGGTGTGATGCCTTCCGCCACTGCCGCGCCAACATCCTCTTTCAAATTTGTCCAAACAATACTCAGTTGCTCTAATTTTCCAGCGGTAGTATTGGCCATAGTTTCGGCCGCTCCTCTAACCTTATCGTGAGTTAATGCCAAAGCATCTTCTACACTCGTGCCTTCTTGCACGGCAATGCCAAATTCTTTTAAAATCCTTGTACCGCCGGCATGCACTTTCATTAAAGCGCTAGTTGCTTCTTCTAATGATCGGCCAGAAAAAGCGGCTAAATCCATGGCCAATTTTACATCTTCCTGCGCCTGTTTAGCATCCTTGGTTACTTGAAATAATTTGGCAAAAGCCAAAGAGGCGGCCTCATCATCAAACGCCAATTTAATCGCCGACTTTCCGACTTCGCTCATTTTTTCTTTTAACCCGGCCATCAAATCAGTCGTGACTCCTAATTGATTTTTTAAATTAACTAAATCATCGCCTGATAATTTATCCAAACTATTTGACAAAGCTTTATTGGCGATAGCCATTTCTTTTTCTGCTTCAACAAAAGCATCAAAAGATGCTTTGGCAAAAGAAGTCGCCGCGGCAAACGCGCCGGCAAGACTTACTCCCAAGGTGGTAGCCAACCCAGCGGCCAAACCTTTTAATCTCCCCAATCCATCGCCTACATTATTAAAAGCGCCTCCGGTTTTATTCTCGGCTGAAATTACTACTTTTATTTCTTCATTAGCCGCCATATTTATGATTAAATATTTCAATTAATGCCTCAATAAAATCGCTGGTATTATCTTGATATAATTGTTTCTCTGTCCATTTCATCTCAAAGCAAATTGTGGCTATTTTATTTAAGTTTTTTTTTGAGCCGCCACAAAATTTTGAATTTCGGTAATCAAAAATTCAATGTCTTTCATGCCAAAAAGTTTTAAACTGTTTTCATCGATTGGGATTGGTTGATTTTCTTCATCAACAAAATTCCATTCTTTTATTAATTTCGGCAAAATTTTAAGAGTATATTTTATCTCATCGCCTATCTCTAAATTAATCGCATCACCAAAAAGCAGGCCGGAATAAATAATAATTTTGCTATCCTGATAGCTCGGCAAAGATATTTCTTTTATTTGTCGAAAATCTTTTAAAATAGGCATATTTTAGCTTAAATATTGACTTTTTAATAAAAATGTGCTATAATGTTGAATAGTTTTAATTTATGCTAAATTTGCACAATATTATGCCTTTTCTTTCAAAATTTGGATGGATATTGCTTGTAACAATTTTGCTCATTTTGTTTGCCATAAAAAGTTTTGTTTTCTTTTGGATATTGCTTTTTATTGGGGTAATATATTATATTAATTCAAGATATTTTATATCTAAAAAAGTTAAAATTTTATTTAAACAAAAAACTAATTCATACTCAAACTCCATTTCAGTACTTGATGCTAATCGTCAATCGATGCGCGAATATATTCAATCCGGTGTGTGTAAGTCAGTCGCAATTCTAGCCTCAATAGACAATAAAACTTGCAAGGCATGTCTTGATCATGACGCCAGAGAGATACCGATCGAAACACCAGAACAAATCCGTGCGGCTATGAATTGTGATTGGACAAAAGATTGTACAAACGAACATTGCCGATGTACTATAATTCCAATTACTAAATAATTTTTAAAGTTCTTCCAAGGAGTCCACGAATTCGTGGACTCCTTTTAATTTCTTTAATAACTGGCCACTTCATTCACGACATAGCAATTATTTATCACATTGCCATTCGTTATATCCCACAAAGCTGTGAAAGTGATTTTTTGTCTCGCAATCTCATCATTCTCTCTTGTCGGCTCCCAAGCTTCAAAATCAACGCGCGAGAGGTCTAATCTGAATGCCGGATTAGTCGTGCCAATAGTCACATCTGCATTTACTACATCGATGCGCGCGGCCTTNNATTTAAAATATCCTCGGGCTGGACAGTGCCAAGCACCTGATCCATCATCAGATTTTTGGTGAATGTCAGTTTTAATGATTTCAAAGATATGGCGCTGGCCGCGTCCAGATTGCCGGTAAGAGCCGCGATTTTGAAGGCCAAATGTCGACCCAAAAATTTATTCTGCGCCACATAAGTCGCGCTGGCCGAACTTCCTTGTGATGATTTGGATTTGAAATCCACTACGAATTTGACAACATCTTCCGGCAAGAAATTCAATTCCATTTTTTCAATCATGGCCAATTCAAAAATCAAATCCCCGGCTGGTTCATCAATTTGCAGGGATAAACTATCATGCTGATTATCATTTTGAAGCGTGTAAGTATGTTTGTAAGCTCCATTGAAAGAAGCTGGTGTATCCGTACCCAAAACAGCCAACATCAATAAACCAAATGATTTATCCATGACATCTCCTTCCAAAGTCCCTTCGGCCCATTTCTGCGCCACCAATGATTGATTGCCAAAAGCTCCAATATTGCCATAGGAAAGCGCCGACCGCACTTTGGTGACTTTATCATCAAAAGATAAAACCGTTTTCGGTACCCAATATTGCGCGGCCACACCCACGCCTCGTGAACTTTCTTTGGCTATACCCAGATTACACAATCGTCCAATAAATTTTGACATATAAATTTATTTAAAAATTTAAATTAAGTTATGGTTGTTACATCTACATCAAGATGCACTTTAATCGTTATCTCTGCCACCCGATAGACATTTTCTCGCTCAACATAGCCCCAGCGCGCCGGCACGGCCTCAACATAAAGCATTGTATATCCGGCAGAAAGTAATAAACCGCTTAAAGTGTAATTTTTATCAAAGTCATCCAAGATGCTATCCACCAAAGCCCGACAAACTCGTTCAGCTTCGCTATCCCCTCTTTTTGTCCGGTCTACAAACACCATGCAGTTAAACGCATAAACTCTCTCATTGTGTATGGTTGTGGAATAATCCGACTCATTGCTTGATGGCGTTAAAGTCACCGCCGGGTCGCCTTCAAATTTACCAACCTCATAATCATAACTTTCCTGAATTAATGTGTTGGCTTCTAAAATGCTAATTAATTTATCTGATAAATTTTCCCACATAATTATTTGATTGCCTGTCTAATCGCTTCGGTAAAATATTTATCAATACTTCGTTTTGCGTTGTCGGCGCCTTCTTTCATAAATGGCCTACCTGACATTTTTGATGTGCCTTCATGCACGAAAATTGCGTAATTGGTCTTTGGCTGGACAATAGCTATAAGCGGAAAAAGTGTAGTAAATATGCTCGCGCGCAGTCTCCCTGTATCCACTGGTGTAACTTTTTTGGCTTCCGCTTCAATTTCAAAGGCCGATTTTTTTATTGCGAGCGTTAAATAATTTTTAATTTTATCCGGCACATTTCTGATTTTTTTTTCCAAATCTTGTATTGCCGATTTGATATTAATTGAAATTCGCATATCAACTTGTCTTTTCAATTAAAATCTCTTTGTAATCAATACTCCCGAACGATCGCGTGGTCACGCCGCCTTTTTTCACTTTGTAAAAATTTCCATCATCATCTTTCAATTTGTCGCCATCCTGAATAGTCACGCTGGTATCCACCCAAATCCGATAGGTTTTGCCATAAACGCCGCCGATTAGGCCTGTCCGTTCCGCGTCTAATGGCTGTAAATGCCCTTGACAAGCCGTAACCGTGGTCATGGCTATCTTATCCCCTGATACGGCCGTTAAACGCGAAATAATGACCGTTTGATTAAGCCAATGCGTCAGTTTCATAGGATCGGTACCCTATATTGATTTAAAATATTATAAATGCCAATGGGCTCGGCCGCTTCATCAATGGCCTTGTAAGTAAAAGAAACATCTCCAACCTGTTCATGCGTTGTCTCCCCTCCTTTCAAATATTTGCGCAAAACATTAGCCATGAGCATAGTGGCCACCAAAACAATATCCGCCGGCGCGGTTGTTTTGCCAAAACTAGCCGTCACTTTCAAAGCTTTTTCACGATTCGGCCACGATCCGATTCGTCCATTCTGCATTAAAATCAATTTATTTTTTCCTGTCTCATTCCAAGGATAAATCCGATAATCTTCATCAATCGTCAATGTTTCTTCCACATCGCCATCCGCGTCCAATATCTGTACGCTAGTTGGATTGCCTTCAAAATCATCAATATAAATTTCGTCGCTTCCATAAGTATCATAATATTTAGTTGCGACGGCAATATCTTTAAATTTCCTGCCGATGTAATTTTCAATCCAATTATCCACCGCGTTTAACCAAGCGGAAATATAAGTATCAAGAGATGCCGGCAAGTCCTCTCCCAAATATTTCTCAACATTATTTTTATTTGTATAGTTGGACATCTTTTTGTTTTTTTAATTTCTTAATTTTGACATCAGAAATTCTAACCATTTTATCCCGAACATTAGGAAATAATCTGTCTCGGCATTCTTTCAATTGTTCTCTCCAATCTTTTTGTTCGCACATATTAGCTGTTTGTTTCTGCCCCCCTTTTATTGGGGAGCAGTTTAAAAAGCCAATTCAAGACTAAGGTATATTGTTCAATGCTCTGATGGCATCTCCCAATACAACATTGCCGGCAATACGCTCCACCACGCGAATGGCGGTTTGATCTTTCGTAAAAGCCGTCTCTGTATCTTGGGAAATCTTGACCGTCATCTGTTTGCGATCGCCTAACCAATAACCAAGCTTGTAATCACCAAATGTGATAACAGCCTCGCCAATATAATCTTGTTCAATCGCCGGATATCCGCCCAGCGTTGCCGGCTGACCGGTTGTTAAAGCCGGTTGCCACATATATTGGCCATTGGAGTCCTTGAGTTTGCGTAACTCGCGGACATTGGCGCGCGCCACCAAGAATTTGGCATTACCACGATATGCCTGCGGAAGATCATAGATTATATCTATAATGTCATCGTAATCCAAGTTGCCAGAACACGCCCGGGCCGTAATGGTGCCAGCGGTGATAGCCGTGGTCAAACCAGTTGGCTGGGTCGTGCCGTTGCCTTGGCAGATAACTTTGTCTTCCTCATCTTTGATAGCGTCAGCAAACAAATCGATGATCAATTTCACGACATCAATATCTGTGCTATCCTCGACTAATTCGTCGGAAGCATAGAGAATGGCCGCTACTTTTCTGGCAGTCAAAGTGGCCTCATAGAATTCAGCAGAAGTGGTGGTTTTGGTCTCATTTTCAGCAGTCCAATATACTTTTGGACGGCTCTGCAATGTCGGAATTTTCATGACATCCTTTTTCATGGGGATGACACGAACCAATCCGCGCATTGTGAAAGGACCAGTCAATGTTTTGATAAGTTCAGCTCGGAACTCATCAGGGAACAAATAACCGCCATCAGCCGCCGTACCCTCGGAAAGCGCTTTGCACACAGTGTGATCTTTCGTAACCAAAGCGTGATAAAAAGCGACAATCTTTTCCTCGGCAGTCAAGGCATCTTTATTGGATATATCTTTGCCATTAAGAATTTCCAGCATTTTTGAATTTACCTTTTCTTTGCCATTTTCCAAATTCAAATTTGCCATGATTTCTTTAGCTATGGTCTGCCCAATTTCCTTGGCTTTCTTCTCTACATCCTCGCCACCATCAGCTGGCGGTGTATTGTCAGCCGGAGGAGTTATGGGAGGATTTGCCGGAGGCGCTCCACCATCATTCTCTTCTTCAATGTAGGTTTTGACTCCATTGATCATGATGTATTTTTTCATACTATTATTTTTCTATTTTCTTAATTTTGCGCACAATAAATCCAATTTGATTATTGAGCGCCTCAAGAGTCTCTTTTAAAATCAGCTCTTGGCTACGACCTTTATTTGTTTTTTCAATTTCATTCTGTATCTTCAATATTTGCGGTTCAACATTATTTTTATTATCTTCGCTCGCGCTATCAGCATCCAATATCCCTTGCAAAGCGGCCATAGCCGCTTCAATTGTCGTGCGATTTTTCTTTGAAAGCACTCGCCCGGCCTTCTGCTCCGTTTCCATTTCTTCAATATCCACATAAACTGTTTTGCCAACATCCGGATGGTCTTTTACCCATTGCTTGGCTTCTTCCAATGTCCAATCATCATCTTTTGGAAAGCGCAATGATTGCAGAGTGGTAGTGTCTTCGCCCTTTAATTTGCCAATTATGCCATTGATGCGCGGTTTATCTTTTTTGATTTTTATGGTGCGAAAACTATCATCCTCAAATAAATCGGGATCTTTAATGCGATAGCGGATTTCATTATCGATTTCATCCCAAACTTTTGTCTCGGCCTCCACTTCATTCTCCACCCATTTATTGATTTTGTTTTTATCTTCCTCAGTCATCTCCTTGATTGATTTTTCAATGACTATCGCCGCTGGATTTGCCGGAATCGGTACGGCGGAAATTTCTAAAAGTTCTAATTTTACTTTTTGATTTTCGCCTTGACCTTCATAATGAGGAATAAAACCAACACTAAACGCGGTCATTATACCCTCTTCATATAATTTTTTGATCTCGCGCGCGTGTTGGGTAAATTCGTGAAATACTGGCTCAAAAACTAATTTTTCCCCATCGCGTTTGATACTTTTAGCCAAACCGACAGGTGGCGAATAATAATCATGCGCCCATTGCAAAACTGGATTCTTTTTAAAATTTTTCAAATCCCACGCGTCAATCGATAAACTTTCACCATGGCGGTCAATGGTTTCATCCGTGGCCACGGCCAACATTTTGCCATTGATATTTTCAATAAAAGCTTTGGCTAAAAATTTTTTCATATTGTTAATGCTTCAATATTTAAATTATTTAATCGATTAAATTTAAATTTTTTGCCGTTTATTTTTTCTTTGGCCACTAAAAAACTGTCTATTTTGTTATTTGAATATCTAAAATTTTTAGGATTGAAAGGCAACATTATGCCATTTTTAGCTATATGATCTTTCATTTTTAATGGTATATCTTTGTCCTTTTCAAATTTTATTCCGCCTTTGATTGAAAACATATTTTGGTAAATTAGGGGCATTTTGCCTTGCCCCATAGGCGTTAGGAAAGGTTGGCTGGTCGGATAATATCCGGCAGAATGCTTGTAGGAATGTTGAGGCCGTATTTAAGAATCAACGCCTGATTGACCGTTCCCTCTATTTGCAATATTTCCTCCAACATCGCAACTTGGTCTTTTGACAATCCGTGTCTGATTGCACCGAAGGCATAGACGCACCACCGTTGTGTCTTCTCCGTCATTTTTATCCTCCCACAAATGTATGGTTTCCTGCTTGCACCACTCGCACCAGCTGACTTCCCTATAGATGGCTGTTTCCATCACTCCCTCCTTTGTTTTTTTAAACTATTTTTTACGAAGTAATATAATTTGCCATGCCTGTGACACAATCAATATAATGAATGCTCCCGCGATTGATCTGAACCACCATATAAAATCCGATACTTGTGATTTCAATACTGCAACATCAATTGCTATTCCAGTATAATTTTTTGTCAGCGCAGTAAAATCATCATTCAGAACAGTAATATGTTTTGCATTTTCAGTTGTTAATCTCATCAATTCAGAATAATCCATATTTTTAAACAGGCGGTAAAACATATCCCCACAATTCCACCGTAGCCGTGTGAGTCGTCGCCGTACTTCCAATTGTTATATCCAATTTAATCGCATCTGCGGCCGCAAATGCACTACAAGTAATTGATGGTATAAACATCTGATAATTATTCATTGCATTCATTGCATTGTGGATAAGAGTTGCAGGAATAAATTGATCATAATTTGGCGCTCTGCCTATTCTCAAAGTAGGCATTACAGTAGCTGTATCCGCCGCGGTAATTATTAAAACCGCTTTTGTAATAATCGTATTTGCTAATGCCGAAGCAATAAGCGTTATTTGTCCTGCGGTCTTCAAATCAATCCCTGCAACCGAAGCAAGTTTTGTTAAAACTAATGCGCTTCCACTTTGAAGATATGCTCGTGTAACCGTACTATCTCCTCTCGAAGGCGGATCTGCTTCAATTTCACTATTGATTATTCCGACTGTTGCTAATGGCATAAAATTAAAATTAAATTATAAAATTATTCAACAATTACATACGTCATTACTCCTGACCAATTTATAGTCGTAGCCGCTACTCCTGTTACTCTTAAGCGTAAATCATTACCTGTAACATCAAATGTCGCATTCCACGTTGCATCGCTTTCAACTGTATGAACTGATGTAATTGCACCTTGAATCACCGCGCCCGCTCCCGCGCGATAAACTGTCACATCCAATTCATAGCTGGCTCTGTTTGCATCCGATGTGGTTCGTCCCACTACAATACCTTTAACATGAAAAACTTTACTTGTCGCGGCAAGCGTAAATGTAGCCACCGTAGTTATCGTAGCATCGGTCGTCTGAACCACTCCTCTCACCTGAGAGTATCCACCATCCTTATCAATAAATGCTTTTTCAGTAGTCCAAGCGTCATTATAAAAGGAGACAATTTTTCCTGAAGTTAAAGTAGTGATAGAACCCACTTTTATGCTTGTTCCCCCATCTGCTACTCTGCCTGCGATAGAGAAAGAATTGCCGGTATTAACACTAGTAACTCTGTCAGTGTCAAATCCCAAACCACTTAGGAGAGCAGTTCTTACTCCGTTACTTGCAAATCCAAGTTGACCATCTGAAATCCAATACAATCCCGTATTAGGATCTCCCAAAAATGAAAATGAAGGTAAAGATACCGTTCCTGCACCAACCCCTATATTCCCATTAAATCCAGCTGCCCAAGCTCGGGTTATTGTCATATTCGCACCAGCTGTTGGTGCACCTGTAATATAGAAAGAATAGGCATCTGTCATTGTTAATGCGCCGCCTGCGTTCCCAACATAAGTCGGAGCTTGAATCACGACCTCTCTTTGAGTTGCAAGAGGTCCCGCTCCTGCTGCCCAAGTTTTTGTTGCAGAGAAGTTGAAATTTACTCCAATACATTCTGTTGCAGCGGTAAGCCCAGTATGTGTTCCGCCAGTGATTGTCATTGCTACGGGAAGTCCAGTTGTCCCGCTAGCTTGACTGATGTTATGAAATAACGCACCACCAATGCTCAGCTGATTGTCGGCGTGTGAAATAAGAACATCTCCTGCGCCAAAATTGATAACGCCGCCAACTGCTAAGAATAAATCAGAAAATGCTTGTCCTGAAATGCCCAATGCCGCTCCGTCATTCGCAGAAGGCGCAATATTACCACCTGCAACAGTAAATAAAATATCACCTAAACCAGTTGAAATTATAGCATCCGTGCCATTATGTGTAAGACTCAACCATTGAGTTGTGTTCTGATTTCTTGAATGCAGGAAAATAGTTGCGTCGGTAGAATTACCATGCGCGAAATCAAAAACACTATTCGCATTATCAGCAATAACCAAATTTCTGCTTCCACTAACGCCTAAAAATAATGCATCGGTTGTTTGCGTAGTATTCCAAGCCAAAACAGCATCCGGTGCGATAGGTGTATTTCCCAAAGATAAGGGAATATTATCATTGACATGAAGTGTGCCGGCAAAGACTGCAATTCCAGCGTCAGCATAAATCAATCCGTCCACTTCCAACTTTCCGCCAACTAACAAATCACTCTGCGCAACCAATCCCTGACTAGATGCAACATTGCCTACGCGCAACGGCCCGGGTGTCGCCGGCCCCTGCATATAACCGGTAATGGTCAAAATATCTGTAGATGCATCGCCAAAATTAAGATTTCCGGTAATAGTTAAACTGCCATTAATAGTCAGATCATGATTAATGGTGTAAGGACTTCCGCCTACTTGAAAAATAGGACTATTAAGCATAAAATTTCAACTAAGGATTTTGAATAAAAGTGACATACAAAGTCGCGGCTGTTCCGCCAGCGACATATTGATAATATAAAGTCAGAAAATCAGCTCCGATATTCAAACTTTCCCCGGCCGGAACCAATCGGCTATCGCCATCGATAATATGATCAAAATCTAACAAAACATCTGACGGCCCATAATTAAAAATTGAAATTCCGCGAATCATTGAACCCAAAGTATGTGTTTGTGCTACTGCACTCGCCACCAATTTTTTATTTAGAATTTTGCCCGGCATAAATTTTAGATTAAATATTTAAGATTTTACTTTTGGAATTATTGTACATCGGCAGTTGGGATGAAGCGGCGGCGCTCCCACATCTTCATAATCCACCGCGAATCCGGCTATTGTATCGCCTTTATCAGCAAAATTTTCATCCAAATCAACCGTCTTACCATCCATATCCGCGCAATATTCACAGGTTCTCTCATCAAAAGCCGTCAACCAAATCTTTGCTTCAACCACTCCGCTCTCTTTGTAGGCCTGTTCTGTGCCATAATTACTCGCGCGGATAACCTCTGATCGTGCTATTCTTTCCGAGCGATATTTCTTCATTTCATCAAAAATTGTTTCAACTCTTTTTCTTAATTGTGGTATGGATTCACCATTTGCAACCCCATCTGATAATGTCTTACCGAGCTTATCATTAGTCTCCTCGGTGATTTCCTCGCTAAATTGAAATGATCTCTCCTCTAAAAAATTTTGTACAATGGGATTGCTTAAATCCAAGTCATCATCCAAACCCAGCAAGATAAAACCATCTTTGCCGCCTTCTTTTATGATTGATCCCATTAATGGCTTAAAAGTCTTTTGTGTCTTTTTAGTTTCTTTCTTTTTATCCAAAAGCCATTTTTTAATATCATCGGAAGCCGCTTTTTCCGGCATGATATTTAAAACTTTCGCGCTCTGGTCATTAAAAATCTCATCCATTTTTTCAATCCACTTTTTCTCAAAACTATCAGTCTTAAATATTTTGGCCTCCCAAAATTTTTGATTTATATCCTTATCGGTTTCCGCGGACTTTTTTTTTCCTTGTTTTTTTAATGTCCTACCCAATAATTGTTTAACAATCGGCGTTAATTTCTCGGTCAATGTTTTCTCTATCCGTTCTTTGTTTGATTGTTTTTCGTTTGTCTTTCTGTTTCTTGCCGATAATTGTTTTTGAATCAATCCATCAATTTGTTTCTGCTCCTTAATTTGACCGATTGGATTGACTGTAAAAGGAATAAAGATTTGATCTCCTTCCGGACCGATGCCTTCAAGATTTTCTTCTTTTCTGACTTCATTGATAGTGAGAAATCCGGAAGACAACCCTGTCTTATAGTAGTTCAATTTGTTATCCAAATTTTCCGGCACCGGATCAGTAAAACTTAAAAATAAATTTTCTGAATCGGGAAATTGTGGCAATAAAAATTCATTCAATTGCTCAATCAATCTTTGCATCTTCGGTTTTATAGTCCGTTTGGCAAAAACATAATCAGTGGCCTCGGCATTTGCCCGATTGACATCATCCGTAATGCCCAGCGCCGTGCGCGGCACGCGGAAAATACCCAAAATTTTATCTCGGCTAAACCGTTGCTGTTCAAGAAAATCCATATCCTTTTGGCTCATCTGCATTGGTTTCCAATCCAATCCTTGCTCCAAAATCATGGCTTTATGCGCATTATCAATACCTTTGTAAAGCCGTTTAATATGGAATTCCAGATATTTCTTTGTTTCTTGTGTTAATTTTTGATCTGTTTTCAAGATAGATCCCGGCATGGCTGAATTGTAAAAAAAGTTGCGATTAAAATCTTCGCTGAAATTATCAATATCAACTGTCTTGACAATCGCCTGCAAAGTGCCTCTGCCCCTAAAAGGTCTCGTGTTATCCGGGACTTTTAAAAATAAAACATCCTCGCCTTCCAACTGAATTGTCTTACCTTGATTGACTCTATATTTATATCCATCAATATAAGTATCTTTACCCGGGATCACATCAATCAAGTCGGGTCTTAAAAGTAAAATATCAGTGATTTTTCCCCCTTGCTTGACTAAATACCAAGGCGCTTCGCCGGATAATTCAAGATATTGTTGAGTCAACCAAAACAAATCAAACTTAGTTGTAAAATCATTCGCGCGATAGAGTAGATCTAAAATAGGATGACTTAACTGTTCTTCAATTCCTTTATTTGTTTTTTTGTAAAGGTGCAAATCAATTGCCGCAACCTCGTCGCAGATAACGCTGGCGCAGGCATAAACCCATCCAGTAGCGGCATTTAAATAATCCTTGGTTTTATTCAATGGCTGGGCTTCATCCAAAAACAATGGCTTTTCAATCAAATCACCAAAATCGATTGCTTTTTCCTCTTTTTTCAAAGGAGCAGTTTCTTTGATAATCGCTTTGGCTTTTTCATCGATATTTTGGTATAAATCCAAATCCATAAAAATAAACAAAAAAATGCGCCTCTTCGGCGCACTTAGTCCAAAATTTCTAGGACACGCGTAGTTCCTAAATTTATTATACCATCTATATATTTTTTTTCAATTTTTTGTCAATCTTCGCTTGTGGATAATTATTGAAATCTACCCAAGTGTCATCCAAATCTACCCAATAAAAGAAATGCCGATTTCGTTTGTTTCCTTTTCTAAATCTTGCAAAGTTATCCGTTTAAAATCCGATTTGATATTCACCATCCGACCGCACCAAAAACATTTAAGCTTAAAATTTGTTGTAGGCGGCAAATTAGCATCTTTTAATAAGAGCTTCTTGCAAGAGATATTTGGGCAATGTAAAACTATGCCTTGCATGTCAAATAATTAAAATTTCCGGTTGCGGATTTTCTTCGTTTTTAAAAGTCATGGCTGTACTCCAAAAACTGTCAGCATGACCTTCCGGCGTCTCAATGGCGTCCAAATCATTCGTTACCATAAGCATTTGTTCTAACATGCGTCGATCATTCAAAAACTCAATTGATTTGTTTGAAAGCGCTTTATCAAATTGCGCGGCCATGGAATATTTCTCTTTGCTGGTAAAAACAACCGGCTCCATTTGCGGCGGCAAGATGCCCTGCTCGGCAAATCCCTCAAATTCTCCTCGGGTATTATCATAAAATAATTTATTCATCCCCAACATCTCAATTGCCAAAGTAAGATAATCCAATTGGTCTTTGTAATCCCATCCATCCATCCATTTTTGATGCAACATTTTTCTTTTGTCTTTGATAATTTCATAAACGACAAGATGCGCCGGATGAGTCTTTTTGCCAATATCAAATCCTCCAACAACATCATTTTTTGTTTCATATTTTTTTAAAATGCCGATATCATTCAGTTTTGGATTGACCAACGAATAAAGTATGCCTCTTTTGATAAAAGCTTCTTCGGCATAAGTTGGCGAGCATTGGTATTCCTGCTTAAATAATTTGTCGCCTTTTTCCCGGCGCCTTGCCTGTAATTCATCCCATCCCATCCATTCTGGCCATAAGACAATTTTATTTATCTCATCTTGGATGGCCGGAGTAATCATCGTGGCAAACCGACTCATGATATTTTTGTCAAAGAAAAAATCATCATTAGTTTGCGGAGTGCCGCAGATATGCAATTCATCCTGCGACATATCCAAAATTTGTCCGCGCATGATTTCATTGATTTTTTTAATGAGCGTAATGACCATTTTATTTGACGGGTCTTGAAAAGGATCATCCACATAAATCAAAGGCGCGTGAATACCGCGTTTAAATTCCAAGAGTCCGTGCGGTTCCAAAGTGATAAAATGTTCATTATCCCAAGTAAAAGAAATCACACTCTCGGCGTTTTTCTTTTTATCAATGAGACTGTCAAAGAACGGATTGGATTTGATGGCATGTTTAATCTTGGCTACATGATAAGCCGCCATCTGATATTGGTAAGAAAAATAATGCGCTTCCAAATTTTTATCCCAATTGCGCATAATCTGCCACATGAAATGATCATATAGCGATACTGATTTCAAGTGTTCGCGCGGCCCGACACGCACGGTCTTTTTGTTTGATTGTAAAAAATCGCAAACAGTATCAACATATTTTCCGCCCACAAAACCATTGGGAAATAAACTTAATGATTGCGAGAAAATAATCTGCGTGAAGACTCGTAAACTATCTTGCGCTTTGGTTATTATTTTGATTTTCTCGTAGCTCATTTTTTGCTTCTTTTATAGCTCTTAAAATATCAATCATGGCGACTCCAACAGTGCCGGAATGTTTAAGATTAATTTCTTCGCCAACTTTGCCCAATCCTCTCTCTAAAAATTCCTTGGCCGCCATCACTTGCGCCGGGCCACCCATGCCTTGCATAACCTGCGCCAAAACCTTTGCGGCCTTGGAAAGATTGCCGCGAATAAAATCTTGCACTTCTTCAATTTCCAACTGCACCATGTTATCCGCATACTCTCGATAGCACTGCGCCAACGGGCCGCCTTTGTAAAACCACCATTTTATCGTTCCTTCGGCAATTTCAATTCCGTAATTTTGTTTTATTTCTGCGGAAATTCTTTTGTATGGATGACCCTCATATCTCTTTTGTATCGCGAAAAATTGATAAGCCGAAAGTAAGGATAAGTTAGCTGATTTTAATCGCTTTGTCTCCTGTGAATTGTTCCCATCGTTTAATGATGACATCGACATATTTGGGGTCTAATTCCATGGCGTAGCATTTGCGGTTTAATTGTTCGCAAGCCATAAGCGTTGAACCGGAGCCGCCGAAAGATTCTAGCACGATATCGCCGGCCACACTTGACTTCTTCAAAGCCCGTTCGGCGAGCCGAACGGGCTTTTGTGTCGGATGCACATATTCAGCAGTCTTATCTCTTTTTTCAAACCAAATATCTGGCAATTCCTGAAAAGAATCATAATCTAAATTGAAAACATCTTTGTAATCGCAAATCTTTTTATTTCTAAAATGCGTTTTATCTTGTTTCCAGCCAAAAAAACACGGCTCGCACATCCGATGATAATCTTGACCGCGGCTAAAAACCATGCATTCTTTTACCCAAGTCAATTGTTGGCTCATCTTCCAGCCGGACTCTTTGAAAGCCAATAAATTAATTAAACCGTTTGAATTAAAAGCCAACCACCAATAAATACAGCAATCATCCATAGAATGCAAATAAAGATTTTTTAAAACATCAATATAAAACTGCAAACAGTCTTCATTTGATTTGTTATCATTAAAAATTTTATTGCCGTTTCCATATTTGCCAGCGGAAATAGCTATTCCGCTGGCACTTTTGTAATCTACATTATATGGCGGATCAGTAAAAATCAAATGCGCCTTTTGTCCATTCATCAATTTTTCAAAATCTTCCAATTTTGTGCTATCTCCGCATAACAATCGATGCTCGCCGAGCTGATAAAGATCGCCTAATTTTGCTTGAGGTTCAATAATTTTGTCATGCTCTGCCTGCGCATCAAAATTATCTTCTTCCACTTCGCCCAAACCAAATCCTTTATCCAATTCCTGACTTTCAAAACCAATTTCCAAAAGAAGGTTTTTATCAAAATTCGCGAGCAAATCCCAATCCCATTCGCCGGTGTTGCGGTTAAGCCTTAAATTGAGCTCTTTTTCGCGATTTTCATCCAAGTCCACATAAACCACCGGAACCTCGGTAAAACCCAAATTTGACGCTATTTTGAGCCTTTGGTGCCCTCCTATAACCACATTCTCCCGGCCGGGATGACTATTTACGATAATCGGGTCTACAAGACCGAATTTCTTAATACTTTCCGTCAGATCCCGCGCCTGTTTTTCTGTCATCTGCCGCGGATTATAGTCCGCCGGTTTTAACTCGTTGATTTTGATATTGATGATTTCCGCCATATTTTGTAATTAAAAATCTTTTCAATTTCCAAAAAATCCTCCAATTTTCTCACTACATAATATAAACCGCCGTGCTCTCCGAATAGTTGCTCAAAATTTTTCTGCATATCGCTTTGCATTCCTTTTTCTGTTTTAAATTCAATCCCCAAAAGTTGACCTTTACATAATAAAAATATATCGGGCAATCCGAGAAAACATCCTAATCCTTGCAGATTGTACCACCAAAAATATCCTTTCATTTTGATGTAAGAAATCACTTGTTGCCGGATTTGTTTTTCCTTAAGCGATTTTGGTCTCATGAGATTTTAAAATTAAATCATTTATCAATTTTTTATATTCTTCCACGCTATATTTTACATCCCATTTCTCTTTAATTTCCACTAATCTTTTTGCGGCTTCATCTTTGCGATTTTTTTCTTCCAAAAAGAATTTTAATTCCTTATCGTTTTCTACCACCGGCATACCCAGCGCCCACGAAGTCAATGTTTTATTTGTTGATTTAAATTTAAAACGACCGGTGGAAAGTTTTGGATTAATTACGATATCCCCTCTTAAAATATCTCGATTAACTGTATTCGGCCCCCACGCAATATTGGTAATATCAATTTTATTGACAAAATTGGCCGCCGGATGAAATGGCGAGTCTGAAATGACAATCAAATCCAATCCCAAATCAATTAATGGTTTTGTTGCCTGATGAAGCGTTGGAAAATTATGAGAATATCCAAACCAAACCACGGATTTGGCGCGGCCGGTGTGTTCTTTTCTATCCCGGTGACTGTCTAAATCTATTCTATCCGGAATAAACCAAATCGGTTTGTTAGTAAAATGAACCGCCGCCTTTGCCAATTCAATGGATGATGTCGTAATAGCATCTACATATTGCATCATCTCAATTACTCGTGATCCGGCCTCCATCCAATCCGGATCGCAAATATCCAAAATTTTAATGCCTTTATATGTTTTGGCATAATCAATCCAATAGGCCTTTTGGAAAATTATCACATCATAATATCTCCCCTGTTTAAATCTTTCCGCTTCCTGCCAGTATTTAATTGGCCAATCGCAACGAATGCGCGACGATCCAATATTGAATTTTCCTTGCCATTGGTCAAATCCAAGAAATGCTATTTTCATAATTATTTTTTAGAATTAAAATCTTTGATTGTCTTTTCAATAAAATCAATCCATTTCTGATGATAATGATCCCAATTGAATAATTGTTGGGCGGTTTCTTTACCTTTTTGCCCAATCTTTATGGCCTCGTCGTAATTTTCTAAAAGAAATTTAACCAATTCTACTACATGCATGGGATTGCGTTGAATGATAAAACCATTCTCTCCATGTTTGATGAATTGATCAGCATCCTGATGCGGCGTAGTTAAAATACAACAACCTGAAAGCATGGCTTCGGTTCGCGAACGCGGCATCGGGCTTTCGCGCGTAGGATTAAGATAAAGCAGACTCCGGCCTAAAAAATTGCGATATTCATCCCAATTATTGGCAATCCAATCAACCGTGATATGGCAATGATAAATACCTTCTTCCAATAAATAATCTCTGATCGCCTGCATAAAAGTACGGTCATAATATTTATCCAATCCGCCGGGGCCAATCATGGTCACTACGCGCGGCTCTTTTGGCAGATCCCACCATTCTTGCGGATTCAGACCGTGCCAGATTGGCGTGCCAAATCCCCATTGTTCGGCCGCCTTTTTTGAGTTTGTTATCACATAATTGCCTTTAATTTCTTTTTTAGCCAATTCAATCAATTCTTGGCTGATACCGTCGCAATCTTCGCCAAATTCATTTTTAGCCGGAAATCGCTCAGGATAATATGGCGTGCCATGGCAAATAACAATTTTAGGAATATCCTGTATCACTTCATTCAATTCCCGATAAAGACTGCCTTTGCCTTTTTCCCACAAAGTTGGCTCAAAGCATTGTTGATCAAAATGTAAAAGCGCAAAATCATATTTACCCGGCTCATAATGAGTCACCCAATTGACATTAAATTGTTTCACAATATCGCCGCGCGCTTTTAATCCATATTGCCGGCGATGCTGAATCAACCAATCCCACTCAATCTCGGGAAATTTTAGAATCTCGTAATTATGAGCGAGATGCCAAGGCATTCCGAACGCTTTTAATTTTTTCATAAATTATTTAAATCATTTTGATTTTTATCAATTTCCTTTTGACATTGATGACGAAATTGTGATGCTTTAATGCAATCAACAAAATGCGCTTGCCAGCGTCCATCAGGAAGTTGAATAATGGGAATAAATTTACCATTTTTTGTCACACCAAACATAATTTTTTTATCACATCCGCGACATCTTATATTTGTGCGTGAATCATCAACAATAACTCGAGCTCCACTAATTAAATCGAGATATTTTAATTGAAAAGTTCCGCATGCACTCATACTCCCATTTTAAATAATTGAAATTTTGACTCAATAATATCCTGCCGTCGTTCGCGCGTCTTATGTGTTGAGCAAAGCGTGACGGCCGTGACATCCTCGCAATATTCAAATTTAAAACCGGCAAATTCATAGCGCTCTCTTAATTCTTGACTCATGCCGCCATATCTAGTAATCCTCTCGTTGCAACCACTCATCTTGATATAATGCTCGCGCAGAATCGCGCTAAAATTTTCTACAAAATTCTTTTTCCCGGCGCCTTTATCTCCAAAAAACCAAATCTTCTGTTTGTGAAGCGACCCATTCGGCAGACTTAAATGTTTGATAAATTTTTCAACAGCATCTGGCGCCGGCAACATCCGGCTATCATTAAAAACTAAAATTTCGCCATCTGCCTCAATCGCGGCTTGATTGCGTACGCGCGCGAGATTATATCCATCTTCTTTATCCTCTATGGCATATATCTCCACCGCTGAATAAGTCTGTTTTTCAAGAGCCTCTTTGATTTTGTAAAGTTGCTCCACTCTATCCTGCGTAAAAGGCACAATCACCGTGACTAATGGCTTTTCATAAAAAATCTTTTTATAGAGTCGTCGATATTCCAGTGCCATTTTTTTCTCGGTCATATTCTTCACAGTACTCCAAGCATTCTGCCGCAATTTTTCCGCCAAGGCTTCATCAAAAATAAGTTTATTCATGGCCGCTTTTAATGCCTTGGCATCTCCAAACGGCACGACCAATGCATTAACTCCATCCTCGCATATATCAGCCGCCTCTCCGGATGATGTAGTCACAACCGGCACGCCACAAGCCATGGCCTCCAACAATGGCAATGTTCCCTCTTCTCTTCCATCATTGGAATTGCCGACATAAACCGACATCGTATAATATGCCTCAATCCGCTCGCTATCTTTACAATCCATGTAATCCAAATAAAGATTGTTTTTGTCATAAATGCTTAAACTGTCCCAATAATCAACTTTATCCATTTTACCCATTATCAAAAGTGGAAAACCAATCTCTCTGGCCGCGCAGGCTATTTCTTTTAATCCTTTCCACGGCACAATCCGGCCGACATAGCCGAACATTTTATCTGAAGGAAGTTTTTGATTGAATTCAAAAAATTTTAAATCAATACCGTGCTGAATTATTTGCACATTCTTATAGTCGGCCTTTTCCAATATTCCTTTGGCCTTTTTGGTATGGCAAATGTGTTTTTTTATACCCAATTTATTCCAATCCTCATCTAAAAGATTTTTCTGATTATGATGAGTTAAAATTGTCTTTTTATCTTTCAACGCTGGTATGGCTTTGATAAGTTTCTGCGCCGTATTCCAATATTGAAAATGCACAATATCTGCCCAATCCAACTCGGCTTTGATTTTATCAATGGATTCCTTTTCTTCGGCGTCACGCGGATGAATGTACACCATTTTAATATCCAAATCGCCATTGTGTTTGATAATGGACTTGCTTAATTTTCCTATTGCCCAATGTTCAACATCAGGAATCATTAAAATTTTCATAATTTTTTCGCTTCCACGATTAGTTTGTAAATATTGTCTTTAAATTCAAAATTAATGAATCCGGCATTAAGTAAATTCAAAGTCAAAATTTCTTTGGTAAAATGAGCCAAATGATTATCAAAAGGATGTTTTTGCGCGCCGCTAAATGCCACGCGCCATCTATCCGGATGAATCTTGGCTATACCGCCGCAATGCCGGCAATTTGAATGGGCTTTATATTCTGCCATGTTGGCGGCTTTTCTTGGCACGCAAAAACAAATTTCATTTTTAACATACATTTCGCACATTGCCCCGATATCCGGCACCTGCAATTTTAGGATACCGCCCGGCGTTAAAATACGATATAATTCTTTCAAAACATTTTCCGTGATTTTAAAACTTAAATGTTCCAAGCATTCCATCATCAAAATTTCATCTGTTAAATTATCCTCAAATGGATAAGGAAACAAATTTAAATAATGCCGAATATCAACATTTGGCAAATCCAAAGCGTCCACATTTAAATATCCGTCTATTCTTTTATTGTGAGAGCCGATGTTGAGTTTCATATTTGGATTTGCTGGCTATACAAAATAAATAAATGCCGTCTTCCGTGTCGCTTTCGCTCATATATTCAATTTCCATAAAATTGCCTTTAAACATTTTTTCCAGCGCCTGTTCAGTAAAACGCCAGTAATCACCATAATCCTGCGTCCCGTGCCATTTCTGTGCCTTTGGGACCACGATAATCACCCGATCAGTCGTTATTTTGCATAAATTATCAAAAGCCACTTTAAAAGTAAAAATATGTTCAATTGTGGTGTGATTAAAAACCACATCAAATCTACCAATCAATTCATCTGATAAATATTGGCTTTCTAAATCCAATACAATATCTCCCTCTTGCCATCCNNTATATTGCGGCGCGAATTTCATCAATTCTTGATTTGACCAGATTCGGCATTTCATGGCCATAATTCTTTTAATTTATCAACCAATTCAAAATCATAATCCTCAATCTGTTTACGATTGATTTTGTTGGCTTTTGCCATTTCCATTGTCTTCTCGAATTGAAAAAATCCATGCATCCCGACAATCAAATTGCTGGTAAAAGTATGTTTAACAATTGCAGGTAGTCGCCAAGCGGATGTTTCCGGCCGCTCGCGATCTAAAGAATCAATATTCTTCCTGATATTTTCAATTGCATCTTTATGATATAAGACAGGAGAACACACTCCAGTATTATTTTTGTAAAAATCAAAACAATGAAATTGTGTCATCAAACAAAAATGTCCAGTTTCTAATTTCATGATATTTTTATTCACAATTATATCGGCATCAATCCTCAAACAGGTCTCATCTGCCATTAAAATGAATCTTTTATATTTTTTAAACCATTCTTCCTGCTCATCCAATAAAATCACTTCAAAGCCATAACGCCGCAATTGCCAACAGCAGATCTCGGTCGTTTTTTCTCTTATGCTTGTGACGAAGGCCTTCATAATTTAATTTTATACAAAAGCAATTTTTTAAATCCGCAAGATTTGACCTCGTAGCAATTCAACATCTTATCAATATTCCAAACCCACGAACCATTATGGCAATTGTGCATCTTCGCGCCGCAAGGATAATTATTTTGATTATGTTTTTTGCCGGTACTTTCCCAAAGCCACACTTCCTTTTTGGCCACCCGGCATAATTCACGCAACGCTTGATCTATTTCGGCCGGTTCAACATGTTGCAAAACTTGAAATGTATAAACCAAATCAAATGATTTGCTGATAAATGGCAGATTGATAATTTCACCGCATGCTACTTCAACCCTTGGATATTTTTTGCTCACATATCTGCTTAATTCCAAATTAATATCCAATGAAAAATATTTAACAGACGCGAAATTATTTGATAAGTTTCCGATTAATCTGCCTGTGCCGGCGCCTACTTCCAAAACAGAATCAAATTTATCGCCAATTTCATTTATCACTATGCCAATAGATTGATCGCCATTTTTATCATAATTGTCGCTTTGTTGTATCCAACTATCACCGTTGGCCAAATCATTCCACCATTCTTTTGGTTTATTCATAATTATTTGCGCGGACTCATCTTAAAATAAATACTGCCATTGTTATTTGGCCTCACAATCTCAATTTTATTCCAAGGAAAAAATCCATATCGAGCGTATCGCGGATGCAATGGTAATTCGGCCTTAGCCAAATTCACGCCGGTAAAATATTCAAATGTGCTTTCGGTGAAAAATCGTCGGTGAGTAGGATCGCGCCACGCGCCATCAGATCCAGCCATCGGCACAGAACCCTCGAGTATGCCGGCCGGCTTAAGCACTCGCCAGCATTCATTCAAGACCACTTCCAAATCATCAATATGCTCCAAAACGCTGTTGGCTATAATATGCACGGCACTGTTATCGCAAAATGGCAATCCTTGTTTTTCAATATCGCGCACGATGTCCACTTTGGGATTTCCCTTACCATCAATATATTGCGAAATATCAATGCCAATGTATCCTTCTTTTTTAACGCGACCGCAACCAATATCCAATTTTAATTCTCCGCAATTCATATTTTTTCACCTTTCGCTTCGCCTCTAAATTCATCATTGGACGCCAGCATTTGAATCAAAAATTTTGGCGTATATCCCGCTTCTTTGCTAGCTTCCACCAGTGCGTTTAAATCTTTCGGCAAACATTTGCCGCCAAATCCGGGTTTATCAGGAAAGACCATCGTGTGCATCGCGTCCACGCGCGGATCTAATGCCCATCCAGTGCGCACCTCATAATAATCCACTCCTAATGCCTTACAAATCCGACTCATTTCATTAGCAAAGATGATTTTGACGCCAAAATAAGAATTTTCCATGTACTTGATCACTTCTGCTTCTTTGGCGCTTACTTGATAATATGTTTTCTTCGGTCCCAAAATCGGCACCAATAAATCCAAAACCGCAGAAGTATCTTGCTTATCGCCGCCGAGAATCAAAAACGGCGTTTTGGCCATATTGGTCTGAAAATCATATGGATGCTCATAAGTACTCTCGCCAATATATTCAGGACTAAAAATAATGCGCTTGGCAGTTTCTTTTTTCAATTTATCCACTGTACCGGGCGTGACGGTAGATTTAATAAGAATCAATTTTGCTTCCAATTTTTTAACAGATCCCTCAACAATGCTCGTATCGCATTTTTTTGTCTGTTCATCCATCGATGTAGGCACGCAAATTATTGCCAATTCACAATCCGCAAAATTATTTTCTGGCCATATCTGCACAATAGGTAATTCTCCTATACTCGCCGGATAAGGATCAAATATAATCGTTTCATAATGGTCTTTGACCATGTTATAAGCGGCCTTACCTACATATCCGAATCCAATGATCGCAATTTTCTTTTTCATAATTATTTATTTTCTTTTTTGTCTTCTAATTTAACTCTTTCAAATTCTTCCGCAATATAGGTGGCGGCCGTGCCGGCATTTTCAATTTCGCCTGTCAAAATGCCAAATAAAAAATCAAATTGTTCATCTGATATTTCCAGCACGCCATCTTTTTCTTCAACATCATAAAGTTTTTCAACTATTTTGGAATACATCTTGCGCTGTTCCCAAGTTTTGACTTTTGCCTGTGATGTGATATTGAGTATTCCCAACAGATTGGAAAAACCAATTTTTATCGGATTAAAATCCGGCTTGTCTAAAACACTTTCAATCTTTTTGTCATCCATCCCCTGCACTTTTAATCGTTTAATATTTTCCTTGTAACTTTCCTCCAAATTTTTCACAAAATAGGAAGGATATTTGACACCCTTTAAATCGATTGTTTTCATAAACAATAAATTATAGACCTTAAAATGGCCTTTATTTAATTTTTTTAGCTTTAAAAAACCAGCCGGTATCTGTCAATAATTCGTGCAAATCTTCAGCGCGGTCAAATTTAAATTTTTCTTTGAACCAAAAATCGGCTAAATTTCCATCATGTTCCGGTCGGCGGTGCGTCACATGTTCAATTGAAAATCCGGTTTCATCCAGCAATTTTGTCGCGCCGTGGATTGTATAACGCAAATAATCCTTGCCGTGCGGTGGATGAATCGGATAAATAAAAGGAAAGGAAATATACAAAATTCCGGCATTTTTTAAAACACAATTAATGTTTTTCAATGCTTGCACCGGATTAAAAATATATTCCATCACTTCCAAACAAAAAGCCATATCGGCGTTATGTTCATTCAAACAGTTTGTATAATCAAAATTTAAATCACATACAAAGTCAGGAGTTTGTTTGCATTCATGAGGTTGTGTCAAATCCAAAATCAGATATTCTTTGACATTCCAGCTCTTTGTACGGTCTTTAATCGGCAATTGACTGCCGCCAATATCAATCACTTTATCTGCTTTGATATCCAATGTTTTGAGCCATTTTTCTAATTGTTGACGCGCGACTGATGACATATTAAGATATTAATTTTCTTTAATCAGTGGAGGCAAGGCATCTCAGCTTGCACGCTTCGGCTCTGCTCGGCAGGATAAGTCGCCGCGACTTGATATCGTGTATCCTGCACCCAGCGTCTATACTTTCGCCACTCCACTGATTAAAAAGAACTAATGATTATTGCATCACTAAATTAAAAAGTCCTAAATATTCTTTGCCCATTCTATCAATGCCTATCAATTCATCTGATAATGCTAAAATCTCCGGCGTGCCGCCAGAATTACCGGATAAACACAAATCAATTTCACACCCGCATGCGCGCGCTTCAAGAATCGTATTTGAGCAAGCGTCATTGTAATATGGCGCAATCAAAACAGCACTGGTCTTGTAAATTTCCGCCATCCTGCGCGGATCATTAATTTGGCCTAAATATTTGATTGGCTCATCAAAAGCTCCAAGTTTATAGCGATTGATAAAATCATCGCCATAAAGTTTCACATAATCGCTAAAATTGCCAACGACTATCAATTCCAATTCATGATTATCAGCAGTCATCCAATATTCTCGGAAAAAGAATTTTGCTTCTTGCCAGCGTTTATTTTCATTGGTAGAACTCCGCACATAAAGATATTGTTTGTAATTGTCAGTCCTATTATCTTTATTAAAAATATCGCGATCCACGCCATTAAAAATCACCGCGCCATCAACGCAGGTTAATGTCTTAACATAATTCCGCGCCCATTCGCTTTGATAAACTACCACATCAGCCATTTTTGAATAATCTTTTAATCTGCTGATAGCCGTGCCGCGATTGCGATAATCCTCCGGAATATTATCGACCCGGAAGATAATTTTTTTGCCCAATTTATTGGCTAATTCAACCTCGTCTCTCCCAACCATTGTCGGGCCGCAAATAAACATGATATCGCAATCTTCAACCGAATGAGCTATTTGCACATCAGTTTTAATCGCCTTCAAAAGATTATTCAAAAAAGTCCAACCGCCGCCAAGTCCATTTTTATTGAGATTGGGAATATACATTCTCATAAATATGTTTCAAAAAAGATTCTAATTGATCCCATAGTTTAAATTTCTCTATCTCCCAGCTATGACCCCACAGATGAAAATAATCACCATACTGGAATAATCTGTACGCTTCTTTCAACCAATCAGGTTTATTATATTTCGGCGTTTCGGGATAAACATGCACCGTTGTTCTGATCCGATATGGATCATCGGGCAAAACAAAATTTCCAATTGCCGTCGTTCGCGCGTTTTCAAAGCCGACTTCTTTTACTGCCAATATCGTCGTTTCATCATACCGGCCGCGCGGATAAGCGAAACTTTTAATCTGTTCTCCTATCAATTCTTCCAACCAAATTTTATTTTTTGCAATTTCCCGCAACTGTTGGTCATAAGTAAGCGTTTTCATGTCAATCGGATGAGTGACAGTATGTCCTCCAATTTCAAATCCTTTTTGTTTTAATTCCACAATATCTTCATCTCTTAAATCTCTTTGTGTCCAAAAAGTCGGAATGTAGAAAATGGCCGGAATTTTATATTTCAATAGCAAATCGGATAATCGCAAATCATAAAAACTTCCATCATCCCAGCTTGTTACAATTTTTTTATCCATGTCTTAATGAGATTAATGTATTGTTTAATATCTTCGGCTACTTTCAAAGAATTTTCATATCCCTTTTTGACATTCTCCATCTCGGCTATTTTATATGATAATTCAGTGATTATTTTGTAATTCTTTTCTTTTTCATTTTTAGATTGTTGTTCTTTTAATTTTTCGCGCAAGTTTTCAATTTCGGCATTAATTTTTGTCGCATTTTTACAATTCTCAAAAAAGCCAATATCACAATGAATTTCATCTAAAATTCTTTGTTTTTTCTTTAAGATTTCATGATAGAAAAACAAAGTTTTCATTTGCCGAAAAAAGACGACCGGATTTAATAACTGCATAAAATTATTATTTAAGAATAATTATTTTTGTTTCTTTGCCTTTTTTAAATGCCTCTTTTTTAGAACTGACCAATAAATCAATTTTTGGATATCCATTTTTTCTTGCCATTCTATCCGCTATACGATATTGAATTTCATCCACTTCAATCAAAGTTCCGAATGGTAACCAATTGGCCGCGGCGATATTTTCTTTGGCCGGGCAAATATCCGTGCCATCGGCTGTCAGACAAGGCGTGTCGTCTGTCTCATCTGTGGAAGCCGTAAAATGCGAAATTATCGCCTCTTGCGCCAACCCCGGGCGGTTAGTTTCTCTTTCCACCCGAGGCGCCGGCACAAGTAGCTTTCCGCGATCCCCAGCCAAAGCCAAAGAAGCGAAAATATATAAAATCACCAGCATCATCAAAAAAAATAAAATTTTCAAAAAATATTTCATAACAAAGCGGCTTGAAAAGCATTTGTTAAATCAATCTGCCTGATTGTAAAATCCATTCGCTGTGGTCGCCTTGGCATTTGATACCAATAAAGCGTCCGATTATTTTCATCCGTCCATCCTTCAACTTCCACATCAAATCGTTTTTTAATATCCCAGATGCGCGCGCCTACGCGCGAAAGCGACAATCCAGGACCGTAAATACGATTGACTATCTCGTCTGTTCGGTGCGGTTCTCCGTCTGACAAAAGCTCATACAGCCTTTGAGTCTGCGAAATTTTGATGATTGGCTCGGACATATTTTTTCGCCAATTTGGCTTTTAATAATTCAATATGACTACAACGCCTTTTGAATTGATAAGCCTGACAAGTGCATTCAAACCAAGTGAGATGATCCNNCATATTCAAAGTAATTTCGTATTTTTGAGTATACCTTTGGCCTCCAAATCCGATCTCAACCCGTCCAAAATTTTTATTACCGCCGCCGCTTGCGGCGGCCTTACTTCCTTACTTACTTCCTTACTTACTTCTGCACCCACCTGCCTGTCGCTTGCCCGACATCTGCCTGCCACTATGTCTTTTGGTGGCTGTGGAAAAGTCGATTTTATCAGTCGATCCTCCCTTAAAATCTGATGCTTTCCCCAATTCTTTAACTGAATATAAAATTGGCCGTCAACCGAATAATAAATGAAATTCATCACTTTGTTGATAATTTCCTGCAATCCGTCAAAAATCTGCTCCAGCGTCATTGTTTCGTAGGGAAATAATGAGCTTTTAATGACCGCCGGGTGGCCGTTTAATCTGCCCTCATCATCGGCTTGGGTAATACAACCGATAAAAATAAGTTGAGCCAAAGGCGAAAGTGTGCCAAAATCCGGGTCCTGCCAAATTGATGGTTGGATTGTTCGTTTGCGTATTGCCATAAAGATAAGCCATTAATCACTCCCTCCGAATTCTCGCCATTGCGGAGAGAGAGGGGGTCGGCTGATGAAAGCCGTCGGAGGGAATGTCAATGGCCTAGCGTGGTTTTCTTTGACAATTCATGCAAAGAACCTTGCCATATCTTTCTTTGGAATATTTAACCACCCTCACATACTTTTGCAGATCAACATTNNGGCTCTTTCGTGGTTGACAAATCGGCAATTTCTTCGGCCGGTGTAGGTCTATATCCTGCCAAAACCACAACCCAAGCAAAAACATTGCGCAAAGTTTTAGCCATGGCGCGCGTCTGTGCCATTGATTTCAATTGAAATTCCGGTTTGGATTTCCAATTTGGCTCATCCCTCATGCAAGATGCTTCGGCTGATGAAATTACTTGTCCTTGCTTGTTATAGGCCAAGGCCTTGGCCTCATACCCATTTAATTTGCCATCAATTATGATTGATTTTGTCCATTCAATCCCGGCTGTTGTGCCATAAAATCGCGCGATTGTTTGCCAATCCTCAAATTCAAGATATTGCTCGCCATTAATGATTACTTTTTTGGCTTTGTTTTTTACAATCGTAGTGAGTGCCAACGCCGCTTTACGCGCGAATTCCAAAACTCTTTCCGGATCGCCTTCTAAAACTGGCATTGTGGATATATTTTGTGGTATAATTTGTTTGGAAGCAGTCGACTGGGCGGTCTCAATAATCTCCCCGTCAACAGCTTCTTTTTTATTTTGGTCGTTCATATTTGATGTTGACATTTATAGCATTTAACTGATGGCAGGAAATTGCAGAAACTTAAATTTCCAAATGTCACAGATCCGCCGCATTCAGAACATGATAATCCCAATATCGTGCGCAGATAAAAAATCATTTCTGACGGATTGTGACAGGAAAGACAATCTCTCAATTTCATGCCATAACTTTCCTCTGCTTTTTGAATGGCCTCTTGATTTTTTAGATGCCATTCTTTTTTCATATCCAATTTGTCAAAGAACTTAACCAACTACGGCGTTTTTGCCAATAATGCCAACCAAACCGATAGTATCCTCGAGTCATAATTTCACCTCCCCTCTCTTATTTATTCAGACGGCCGGAATGACTTGGTAGTGTTTATCCACAGCCTTGCGACTGTGGACATCCCGGCCGTCAAAATAAATAAAAACCACCAAGTTTTTTAATAACTTGGTGGCTTAATTTATGCTAGATTATGCCATTTTTTCAATATCTGCCATGTCTCTAAATGGTATATTGTGCGACGCTAGGCCTGTTCTTCCCTATTGATAATAAGACCTATTTTCATATCGCACATCAATATAGTGCAAATTGTTTCTTTTGTCTTTTATTTTATCGCGTAAAAATATAGTCAGTACCTGCATTTGTTTTTCCCAATCATTTTGCCTATCCATTATAATTCTCCATCCTTCAGTAGTGGTCAAATTCACCACTCCCCCATCTTTATCCAGTTCCACAAAAGAAATATTGATATTTGTTTTTTCTGGAATTTTTTCTTGCGCAAATAATAGAAATTGCACGGCTGCCGGAACAATAACCGATTGATTAATCACGAATTTCTCAATTTCTTGGGTTTTTAGCATTAAGAGGTTTAGATAAGCTGAGTTGTTTATATCAGCCGGGTCTACTTCTTGAATTACTTTGCCTTCGGAGTCAATTAAATAATAATGATTTTTGGGTTCGCCATTGAGTTGAGCCAAAGAATTTTCCAAAAGTAATTTGGCCTGTTTTTCTTTTACAGATATTTCAATTTTATTTGGAAATGAGCTTTTTATTTTTAAATTTTCCAGAGCGTAAGTTGATTTAATTTCTTTTTCAATTTTACTAGTATTTATAATGAAATAGTTGCGGCCGTTAAAAAACCAGAATCTTTTTGCGTCTAAAATTCTGTTTGTCAGATTATTTAGCTCGTTGTTAGATATTCTTTCCAATCCAACAATTGAGACCTGTTTAATATTAAAATAATGATGAAATGCCAAAATGCCGACAATAGTTAATAGTGATATCGCCCCAATGGTGATTTTGATTCTCGGCGCTCTGGTGCGTCTCGGTAAATGTTTTTTATTAAGATATGGATTATGGAACATTTTGCCGGAAACATCTCTCGGCAGGTTCCATTTATATCCGCGGCCGATTTTAAACCAAGCAAAAAAATTTTTCCAATTGTTATTTTTTTTTGGTGTGTGATAGGATTTGTATCCGCGGTGTCTTAACATACTATTCGTTTTATTTGCGGATTAATACGCGTTACCACTTCATAGTTAATAGTATCAATTTTTTGAGCTAAATCATCAGCCGTAATTTCGTGTTTTCCTTGTCGGCCAATCAGAGTGATTTTATCCCCAGTTTTGGCATTTAGACCGGCCAGATCAATCATTGTCAAGTTCATGCAAATTCGGCCAATAATACCACATTTTTTGCCTTTAAATAAAACTTGTCCACAGTTGGAAAGATGCCTGTCAAGGCCGTCCCAATACCCCACCGGAATTATCCCCAACAGTGTTTTACGGCGTGTTTTATAAGTACCGCCATAGCCAATTAATGTATTTTTTGAAAGATCTTTCACTTGAATCAGTCGGGTGTGCCAGCTCAACACCGGTTTTAGTTTTATTATTTTTTTGATTTTTTTTGACGGATAAAGCCCATAAAACCCAATTCCCAAACGCACTGTGTTGCATTGATTTTGTGGTGTGACTAAAGCTGCTGCTGTGCAAGCGATATGAATCATTGGAGGATTGATCCCCAGAGCTTTTAATTTAGTAATTGTTTTATCAAAAATGTTTTTTTGTTTTTGCGTATATTTTTTATCTTCTTCTGATGAGGCAAAATGACTAAAAACACCTTCAATTATTAAATTATTCAGTTTTTTTAATAAAGCAATGTTTTTTATAAGTTCATTTGGCAAAAATCCGATTCTTGACGCTCCAGTGTCTATTTTTAAATGAATTTTGATCTTAAATTCGCTTTTTTTAGAGAAATTATTTAATTTTATAGCCGTTGCAATATCATAAATTGGCAAAGAGATGTTTTTGAGCTCTGACGCGCTCTCACCCGTCAATTCATTAAAATCAAAAAAACTCAATACAATAATTTGTTTTTTAATTTTATTTTTTCGTAACTCAAGTGCTTCAGCCAAATTTACAACCGCGATTTTATTTATCAATTTACATGTGTCGCAAAATCTTGCAATTTCAATAAAGCCGTGGCCATAGGCATTGCTTTTAATAACAGGAATAATTTCAATCCCCTTTCCTATTTTTTTATGGAATTGCTGTAAATTAAAAGCCAGGGCTTTTTTATTTATTTCAACCCAAGTAAGCATGAGAATTTTGTTAAATTTTTTCAAAACCAGTAAGTTTTTGTAGAACTTTAGGTATTACAATATGCCCGTCTTCTTGTTGATAATTTTCAATAATGGCTATTAAGGCGCGATCAGTCACCATTGTGCCATTAAGGGTGTGTGCCAATGCGTTGACTTCTTTATTGTCAATTATTTTTTTGTATTTAATGTTCAAACGGCGTGATTGAAAGTCAGTGGTATTGGAGGCGGAAGTCATTTCACGATATTGTTTTTGGCCTGGCAACCATGCCTCCAAATCGTATTTTTTAGCAGCTGGAAAACCCAAGTCCCCGCTGCAAATGTTTACCACTTGATAGGGCAATCCGAAATCGTTAAATAATTCTTTTTCAATGGCCAAAATTTCCTCATGCATTTCCCAAGATTTTTCCTGCTCGGAAAATACCACCATTTCTACTTTATAAAATTGATGCACGCGTAAAATCCCGCTTTGATCTTTGCCATAAGAGCCGGCTTCGCGGCGAAAACACGGAGTAATGGCGCAATATTTTTTTGGCAAATCTTTTTTATTAAAAACATGTCCGTCGTGCATTGTAATAAGTGGCACCTCAGCCGTGCCAATAAGATAAAGATCATCTTCGCCCGGATTCACTTTGTATATTTCATTTTTGTCAGCTGGAAAAAAACCGGTGCCAAACATGGCTCGTTCACGCACCAAAATCGGCGGCAAAATCAGCTCAAAACCGCGCTTGACTGCATTTTGCAAGCCATATTCAATAATAGCGCGTTCCAACAGCGCCAATTTGCCCTTTAAATAATAAAAACGCGATCCTGAGACCTTGGCGCCCGATTCACAATCAATTAGGTCTTTGGTAGCTTCCACATCAAAATGCTGTTTTGGTTCAAAAGAAAATTCAGGTATATCCCCCACTGTTTCAATCACTTTATTTTCCATCTCATTTTTGCCAATCGGAGTGGATGTGTGATTAAGATTTGGAATTTGGCAAATGATTTCCGCAATTTGATTTTCCAAAGGACGCAGATTATCTTCCATTTGTTGTAGCTTGTCTCCCAATTTGCGCATTTCAATAATTTCTACATCAGTGGGTTTTGTTTTGGAGATTTTTTTTCTTTCGTTACGCAGGCCTTCTGTCTCAGCTTGCAAGGTTTTTCTTTGTTCGTCCAAATCCACCAGTTTTTTCAAATCAATTCTTACATTGCGGCTAGCATTGTTTTTGTCAACCAAATTTAGATTTTCTTTAATGAATTTTATATCTAGCATATTTTGATGATTTATATTTTTTTGGATGAAATGATGATAATCTTATGATTTTAATTTTCAATCCCCACTCCACCATCATCTGCCGCAAATCTTTAATGAAAAATTTTTGGTCATAACCAAGACAGATAATATCAGGTTTGATTTTTTTAATTATTTTAAAATATTTTTTTTTATCTCCCAAAAATACTTTATTCGCCCAGTTGGTTTTTTGCAGATTTTTTAGCCGTTGTTTTTCCGTAAAATATGGCGAGTGTTTTTTAAGTTTTTTTACTGTATTATCACGAGCAATCACAGCGACTACTGTCTTCCCATAATGATGCGCTTGTTGAAATAATGACTGATGGCCCGGGTGCAGAATATCAAAGGTGCCGAATAGTAGTACGCGCATATTCTAACGTTCGGGTTTCAATGTTGGAAACAAAATCACCTCTTTGATATTATGCGAATCAGTCAAAAGCGCGGCCAAGCGATCAATGCCCATGCCCAAACCGGCTGTTGGCGGCATTCCGTGTTTTATGGCTGTGACAAAATCCGCGTCAAATTGATGCGCTTCCTCGTCTCCTTTGTCTCTCAATTTTTCCTGCTCTTTAAAACGGGCTTCTTGATCCAGTGGATCATTTAATTCGGAAAATCCATTGCACAGTTCAAATCCACCGGCCACAAGCAACTGCATTCGCTCGGTATAGGCTGGATTGTCAAACTTGCGCTTAGCCAAGGGTGACAATTCTACCGGATGGTCAATCATAAATGTTGGCTGAATTATTTTCGGCCGCGCCAAGGTTTTGAAAATCTCATCCATAATTTTACCGCGACCGTCTTTGGGTGAGACCTCTATTTTTAATCTTTTGGCTTGGTCGTACAGCGACGGCTGGTCAGGATATTCTTCAATATCCAATTTGGCATATTCAATTAAAATTTCACGAAATGTTTTGCGAGGATATGGTGGCGCAAGATTTATTTTTTGTCCGTCGTATTCAAATGATTTATCCATTCCCAAGCGCGCCAAAAGATATGGGAAAAATTTTTCCATCAGTTTCATTAAGTCCTCATAGGTGGCGTAGGCCCAGTAAAATTCAATTTGCGTAAATTCCGGATTATGGCTGAAATCAATTCCTTCATTGCGAAAACAGCGCGCGATTTCATAAATTTTTTCAAAACCGCCGACAATCAGCCGTTTTAAATATAATTCAGGAGCAATGCGCAAAAATAAATCAATGTTTAATGCGTTGTGATGAGTAACAAATGGCTTTGCCGCGGCGCCGCCGGCAATTGACTGCAAAATAGGCGTTTCCACTTCCAAAAAATTCTCGGCATTGAAAAATTCGCGAATGGACTGAATAATTTGAATTCGTTTGAGCGCGATGGCTTTGGCTTCGGGATTGGCAATCAAATCAAGATAGCGTTGGCGAAATCGTGTTTCCACATCAGCCAGTCCGTGAAATTTTTCCGGCATTGGCAAAAGCGATTTGGAAAGCAATTGCCATTTTTTTACCAGCAGAGTTTTTTCACCGCGTTTGGTAGTGAAAAGATGCCCGGTGGCGTTTACAAAATCTCCCAAGTCAATAATATCTGAAAAAAGCTGATAGGCCTCGTCCCCAATTTCATCTTTTTTAAAATATATTTGGATTTTGCCGCTCGCGTCTTCCAAATTGGCAAAGGTTGAGCCGCCATGTCCGCGAATACTGCGCAACCGGCCGGCCAAACAGATTTGTTCTTCCCGTTGCGACAATCGTTCAAAATCAGCCAAAATAGCAAAGATACTTTCGCGATTTGCGCTTTGCCAAGAAGGATAGGCCACTAGCCCAAGTTCTTTGATTTTTTCCAGTTTTTGCAAACGCGCTTGAGTTTCATCTGTTAAAGACGGCTCTGATGGTTGGACGGTATTTTTAAGCATAGAAAATGGTTAATTTCTGTATGTAATTATAAGCGAAGCTTGAAATTTCTTCGGGTTTCGCAAGCCAAAAATTCATTTTTGGCTTGACTCATCCCTTGAAATTATACCAAAACCGCTTAAAAAAGTCCAAATATAAAACACCTCTGAAATTCAGAGGTGTTTTTTGTGTCTTTATTTTATCCCTACAATCGTGTAACTCATTGAGCCGCCCGGAGTGGTAACTTCCACCCGCTCCCCTTTTTTATGCCCCAAAAAGGCCTGGGCTAGTGGCGATTCATAAGAAATTTTGCCGGCAGTTGGATCTGCTTCATTCGGACCCACAAGCGTGTATTCTTTTTCTTTGCCAGCGGTATTTTGCACACGCGCGGTTGAGCCCATTTGTACAACTTCTTTTTGCGTTTGTTCAGCCATTACTGACGCACGATTTAGAGTGTCCTCAATTTCCATAATTTTGCCTGCTGTGAAAGCATAGTCCTCTTTGGCTTCATGATATTCAGCGTTTTCTGACAAGTCGCCAAGTTCTTTGGCTTTGTCAATTCGCTCAGCCACTTCGCGCAATTTGGCTTTTAGCGTAATAAGCTCAATTTTGAGTTTTTCCAGACCCGAAGCTGTTAAATAAATCTGATCCCCGATAGACATATTAGTGTTAAAAAACCGCGCCTTATTAGGCGGGATATTGATTTATATGGGAGCAGTATATCATATATAGCAATAGTGTCAAGCGGGGTGTGGATAAAGGTCTATTTAGGCAAAATTTAGCGATTTTTAGCCCACCAATCAAAAACTTCGCGCGCCACCGGCACTGCCACATGGCTCCCCTCACCGCCTTCTTCTATTAAAATTGTTAAAACAATTTGAGGATTTTCATAAGGCCCGAAACCTGTGAACCATGCGTGCGGTGAATATTTGGAAGACCACTGCGCCGTGCCTGTTTTACCGGCCACGGCTATTGGCAATGTATTGAGCAGTTGGGCGCTGCCGGATATGATTGTGGAGCGCATTCCTTCACGCACAATTTTTAAAATAGAATCCGGTAAAACATTTTTTTCAATTATTTTCGGCACGATGTCGATTTTTTCTTTGGTTTCGGAATTTTCAATGTTTTTGACAATATGCGGCCGGTAAGATGTTCCGCCATTGGCGATAATAGCTGTGTAATTGGCTACTTGCAAAGGAGTTACAAGTAAATCGCCTTGGCCGATAGATAGGTTATAAGTATCGCCAATATACCACCTTTCTTTTTTAATATCTTCTTTCCATTCGCGTGAAGGTATAAATCCAGCTGTTTCACCCGGCAGGTCAATTCCCAAAGTATTGGCCAAACCGAATTTTTTCAGATATTCCGCTATTTTTTCCAAACCCAGACCGGCAAAATTTTCATATCCACCGCCGATAATATAAAAAAAAGTATTGACTGATTCGGCCAAGGCTTTCACCACATTTGTGGCGCCATGTCCGCCGGCTTTCCAATCAGGAAAAAACCAGGTGTTGATTTGCAATCCGCCCGAACTTAAAAATGTCGTTTGGCGATTGATCAGGCCTTCGCTCAACGCGGCCGCGGCGATAATCGGCTTGATTACCGAGCCGGAAGGAAAACTGCCGGCCCAAGCGCGGCTGAACATTGGGGCGTTTGGGTCTACCAATAATTTTTGATATTCTTCAAAACTAATGCCTCGGCTAAATAGATTATTATTGTAAGTCGGTAAATTGACCAAAGCGAGGATTTCGCCATTTTTTGGATCAAGCGCTACTGCCGAGGCCTTTTTTTTGTTGCTGGCGCGCAATTCCGTTGCCAATGATTCTTCCAATTTTTTTTGTAAATTCAAATCAATGGCCAGGATTAAATTTTTGCCGGCTTGCGGCGCATCCACGCTAACTGTGTTTTTTTCTTTGCCAAAAGCATCCACTTCTATTTCTCGTTTGCCGTATGTTCCGCGCAGATCTTTTTCATAAGTTTTTTCCAAACCGGATTTGCCAATAAAATCAGTCGGCAAATAATTTGGATTTAATGTCAAATCATCTTTATTAACTTTGCCCATGTAGCCGAAAAGATGAGACAGCGAAGTTGTAATTATGGTAGATGCGGCTGTTGGTTCTGTGAAAAAATATTGCCGGCGGCTGCTAATTTCCACGCTCATACCGGGGAATTCGGCTGACGCGACGTTCAAAAGCACCGCTGTTTCATAATCAAGATTGTCGCGAATATTGATTGAGCGATAACTAAAATCTTTGAATTCTTCTATTTTATTTTTAATTTCCTCTGTTGGTATTTGGGCCAATGCCGAAATTTTATTTATCACTTCTTCGCGCTGAATTTCATCTTTTGGTAAGTCCTGTGGCAAAAGATTTAGGGTAAAATTAGGAATATTGGCAAGCAAAGGCACTAAATTTCGGTCATAAATAATTCCGCGTTCAGCAGGAATCGGTTTGACGCGTAAACGATTATTCTCAGCCAGTTGGCGGTATTTTTCTCCTTGGAAAATTTCCAAATAGGCCAATCGGCCGAAAACAATCACAAAGAGCAAGCTGATAATCGCGCCGAGCCAAAAAAATCGTTTTTTGGAAATGGCCAGGCCTAAAAATTCTTTGATTGGTTCGGGAGTATTTTTAAAATCGCCTGAAAAAGAATCTTCAACCCAGCGTTTTTTAATAACGCCGCTGATATCAGGATTTGATAATTTATTGGTTTTTATAACAAAAGGATCGCGGCGGCGGAGAAAGTTTTTTATCATAACTATCTTATCAAGAAGATGGTTTTTAATCTTCTGCTTAAACGGTTGGCAATGGAGAAAATTAAAAACAGTAAAATTACATTGTAAATCGCATCTTTAATTGTTTCAATAAAGTATTCATTAAAAGTTTGGGAAAAATTAGTGGCACCTTTTACCATCATTATCAAATTTAGAAAATAAAAAATAATACGAAATAGCAAGGTTCCGCACAGACCAAGAACCAAGAGCGCCGGCCACGAACGATTGGTAAAAAAGTAAGAGAATAAAAGATATGCCCCGGCCAAACTCAAAAGTAAAGAAAAAGTGAGTAATCCAAACGGTGTGGCAGAAAATAGTTCTAAAAAAAGGCCGATGAACAGTGCCGGCCAAAAGACATTAGTAGGTCTAGAGACAAAAAGTGTAAAAAGAATAATGGTAAATAAAAACTGAACCATATTTTTACAAAGTTCATTATTGCTTTAAAAGCACAGTGACTATATTAACTTTGTTCAAATCAGCCAATGACCGCAAGTTTGCGCTTTGAAAAGGTTCGTAAAGTTCTTTTTGGATTGATTCAACTTTGCCGATAATTAATCCGCGCGGTATATTCTTTTCCGCTCCGGATGTTATGACAATATCGCCGACCTGCACATTTTCATCTTGCGGAATCATTTTCATTTTAATGCTTAAACCGTGTTCACCTTCCACAAGACCCTGTGTTTTGTTTTGGTTGATAATTGAAGCGGTGAATTTACTGCGATTGTCAGTGATAAGTCGAATTATAGCTGTATTTTTTTCAACATTGATTATTCGTCCCAGCAAAAAACCATTTTCAAAAAATACCGGGTTGCCTGTTTCAATTCCATTTTCACTGCCACGATTTATGATCATTGAATTGGAAGTTCCATCAACTGTTTTGATGATAATTTCCGCCAAGACCTTTTTTTGTTCCGACTTGATAAAACCGGCTTGAGCCCGCAATGTTTTGTTTTCTTCACGCGATAGTGTTAATTCCGTTTGGTCAAGATATGTTTCTCTAAGTTTAATTTGGCATTGTTCATTTTCCGAAATTATATTTTGTTGGTTACCAAGACCGGAGTAAAAATTTTTGGTTTTTAATTCAATTAAATAAATTGTTTTGGCAATTGGTAAAATAATGCGGCGAAAAAAATTTTCCGGCGCGCTTAAAAAGCCCAGTGAATGGGCTAAAAATATAAGAATAAAAACACTGGAAATGGAGAGAAAAAGACGGCGGGCGGTCATAAATTTTTACCGTAAAGATCCGGAAGATGGCAATCCTACAATTTCCAGCAGATCAGGACGTTCCAAGAGAATGCCAGTGCCGCGCACAACGCAAGTAAGTGGGTCGTCGGCGATTCTAACTGGGATTTCCGTGGCTTCGGCAATAGCGCGATCTAATCCGGCTAACAGCGATCCGCCGCCGGAAAGCACAATGCCTCGTTCGTGAATATCCGCTACCAATTCCGGTGGAGTGATTTCCAAAACCGATCTGATGCTGTCAATCATAGAACGCACCGAACGGCTCAACGCAGAGCGCACCTGTTCATCGTTTATGACAATTTCGCGCGGCAAGCCAGTCATTAAATCGCGGCCGCGCAAAGTGCATTCCATTGGTTCTGACATTGGTACTGCCGATCCAATTTTAATTTTCAATTCTTCGGCATAGCGTTCGCCAATCAATAGATTGAAATGGTCTTTGGCGTATTGAACAATATTTTTGTTCATCTCATCACCTGCCACGCGAATTGATTTCCATGTTACAGCTCCGCTTAAAGAAATCACTGCGATGTCTGCCGTGCCTCCGCCAATATCCACAATCATGGAAGCAATCGCTTCTTCAATCGGCAAGCGCGCGCCAATAGCAGCGGCCATTGGCTCCTCTACCAAATGCACTTTGCGAGCGCCTGCGGAAATTGCCGCGTCTTCCACCGCTTTGCGCTCCACCTCGGTAATATCTTGAGGAACCCCAATAATTATGCGCGGACGCGTGGCCAAAGAAAAACTGTCTTGATGAACTTTTTCAATAAAATATTTCAACATTTTTTCCGTTACTTCAAAATCAGAAATAACCCCGTGCACCAATGGTCGCGTGACTGAGATATATGGCGGGGTTTTGCCCATCATCATTTTAGCTTCCTTGCCAACAGCTAAAATTTGTTCAGTGCGTAAATTCACAGCCACAACTGACGGTTCGCTAATAACAATTCCATGATCTTTTACATAAATCAGAGTGCTGGAAGTGCCAAGGTCAATGCCAATGTGTTTGCCGAATTTACTGAAAAACCGATCAAACATACAATTCTTTGAGAGGTTTTAATTCGCTTTTTGCCTCTCCCCTCCTCTTAAATTCCACTGATTCTTGAATCAATGTTTTTTCACTGATAATTAAGCGTGTAGGAATGCCGATTAAATCAGAATCGGCAAATTTAGCGCCGGGAAAAATAGCTCGATCATCAAACAATACTTCTTCGCCTTTTTTCAAAAGATGATTATAAAGTTTTTCTCCGGCTTCAATTACGGCCGCGCTGTCTCCAATAGTTATTAAGTGAATTTGATATGGCGCAACATTATCCTGCCAGATAATGCCGTTTTGATCATTACTTACCTCCACAACCGTTCCCATTACGCGTGACGGGCCAATACCATAGCAACCCATAATCACATCTTTTTTCTTTCCATCAGCATCTGTAAATTGCAATTTCATTGGTGCCGAATATTTAGCGTAAAGTTTGAAGATGTTGCCGACTTCAATCGCCTTGCCTTCCAGAATTTTTTCTCCACAGATTGTGCATTTGTCGCCGGCTTTAACTTGGGCGATTTCTTTGTTTTGCGCGAAATCGCGATTAGAGCAATAGAAAATTGTGTCTTCGCCAAAAGGAGTCAGAGCTTGGAATTCATGAGAAAATTCTTTGCTGAAAGATCCACCTGACGCCTCCACCACCAAAGCATCCAATCCGCATCGTTTAAAAATATTCAGATAAGCTTTTTTTGATTTTTCATAAAAATTCAACAAATCCTCTTCTGTTGAGTGAAAGCTGTACATGTCTTTCATGCTAAACTCCCGGCCGCGCAAAAGGCCGGATTTGGCGCGTGGTTCATCGCGAAATTTATCCTGAATTTGATAAAGCGCGAAAGGTAAATCTTTGTAAGATGAAACACGTTTACGAGCAATGTCCACAATCACTTCTTCATGCGTCCAGCCCAACCCATATTCCTTGTCTTCGCGGCCTTTAAATTGAAACATCACTGCCTTGCCCGGGTCATTCCAGCGGCCCGTTTCTTCCCACAATGCTTTTGGTTGGAGCGCCGGCATAAATAATTCCTGCCCGCCAATAGTATTCATTTCTTCGCGAATAATGTTTTTGATTTTATCCAAAACACGATAGCCTAATGGGAGATATGAATACGCTCCAGCCATTAATTTATCAATAAAGCCTCCGCGAATTAAAAGCTCGGCGTTGCGGCTGACCTCGTCTTTTGGAACTGTTTTTAATGTTTTGCCGAAAAGTTTGGATTGTTTCATAAAATTGTTTTTTGTGACAGCATTTTATTATATCTCTTTTGGCGAACTAATAAAAAAGAATTCTAAAAATGCGAAAGCGAAAATGAGGAGCAATATGTTCCAAAGGTGTAATAATTTCTGGCTTTGTAAAAACAAAGCGATAATTAAAAGCGCGCCAAAAATCATTCCATGGCGAAAAGTTTTTTTCACTTGATGAAAATGGGGGTCGTTTTGTTTAAAAAGCCAAACGCGCAGACCAAAGCCGACAACTGTAAAAGATCCGGCTAGAGCCAAAAACAGGCTGATGTAAAAGGCCATAAAACTCCAAGTGCTGGCTTCATAAGGATTTATATTAAAAAGCACTAAAAACCATGCCGCCCAGCACAAAAAAGTGGCCACGGTCATGATTAAAAGGTAGCGAGATAGGGTCATAGAATAGTAATATTCTATCAAAAAGTCAGCTGTAAAGCAATAGCTGCGCCTTATCCCTCGGCCCATTCGCAAATCCCCTTAAAATCGCAGTGAGCGCAGTTAAAAGGCGATGGCTTGGCTGGAAAATCAGACAGCCTGATAGCGTCAATACTTAAAGCGACTTTTTCTTTGATTTTGTTTAATTCCGTTGGCGTGCCTAAAAATGAAACCTTGGTATTATTATCCAGATAATAAAAACTCAAAAGCGATGGTTTTTCATTTAATGATTCCGTGGCCGCGAGCTGATAAATCAAAAGTTGTTCTTTATCTTCCAATTTTAAATCCTCTAATTTTTTTGGCGAGCCGGTTTTGTAATCAATAAGTTCAATCGTGTCGTCTGGCAAAGGATCAATCCGATCAATCTGCCCGCGCAATTTATACTCTCCTATTTTCAAATGAAATCCGGCTTCCAAGAATTTAGGCACGCGCCACGCGGATTTTTCATAAAAATCTTTGAGTATTTTTTTACCTTTGGCAAAATATTCTTCTTTTTGTTTTTTGTTTTCATACCAATCATCAATCCACGCTGATTCATAAAAAGTTAAAAGATCTTCCAATGAAGGGATTTGTGTTTGATTTTTAACTCTTGGTTGAGTTGGCGCGGCAAATAAATCACCCTGCTCTTGAGAATTTATTTCAATCATTTTTTGGTAAAATCGTTGTAAGGCCAAATGCATGGTTTTGCCAAAACTAAAACTGGCGCTGCCCTTGACCGGAATGTGAAGAATATGTGCAAAACGATATTGCAAAGGGCAGGTGGCAAAGGCCTTGAGTTGGGTAAAACTGAAATGCGGGGGAATAACGGCATTTGGTGCGAGAATATTTTTTTTATTATCATTCTCGCGGAAGCGGGAATCTAGTGGATTTTTCTGGATCCCAGCTTTCGCTGGGATGACATTAACGGGTAGGTTCAATTCATTTAGAAATCGCGATGGTTTGCGTTTGCGCGTTCCGCCATAATCATCAGCATGACAGAAAAAAACGCTTTCTTTGGCACGCGTCAGCCCCACATAAAACAAACGGCGTTCTTCTTGCAAATGGATATCTCCTTCAGGTAATATTTCTTTTACCAGTTTATCCGGTAGTTCAATTGATTCACTCCGATTGGTACTGGGAAATTTTTGCTCCACCAAATTCACAAGAAAAACATGTTTGAATTCCAAGCCCTTGGCACTGTGCACTGTCATGATTTTGACTGCTTCAGGATCTTCATCAGTTCCTCGCAAGCTCCCCTCTTCGCCCGACTCCAAAACATAATGTAGATAAGCCAGATAATGTTTTGTTAATTTTTCCGCGTTGCTTTCTTCAAATTTAATAATTGTATCGTAATATTGTTTTAAAAACATGATTTGACGCATGGATTCGCTAACACCTTCCGCGCTTTTGGTCACTAAATTTTTTAAATATCCCGAATCATTCAAAAACGCGTAAGCGACTTTTCCAACTGATTCATAACGAGCCAATTCCGCGTGTTTAGCCAAAAGCCCAAGCATTTTTTCAATGTTTTTAATACCAGTCTCGCCAACTCCCAAGGCACTCGCGTGTTTTAAAGTTTCAAAAATGGACCAAGTTTTCTTTTTGGCTTGATGAGTTATTTTGACAATGTCTTCGGTCGCAATATTCCAAAAAGGCATGTTGAGCACGCGCCACATTGCCGGATTTTCATGATAATTATCCAAGAGTTTCAGATAAGAAATAATATCCAAGACCAGTCCTTCACGATAAAGGCCTTTGGAAGCTAGGAATTGAAATGGAACACCGGCTTGCTCCAACGCGTGCATAAACGAGTCAGCAGTCGCGTTGGAACGAATGAGAATGGCAAAGTCATTCCACGAACTTTCCAGTTTGGCTTTTTCATCAGCCAGTTTTAATGTTTGAATTTTTTCAACAACTTGGCGCGCTTCTTCAATGCCTGTGTTGGCGTGAATTTCTTCAATTTGGCCGGTGATTGTTTTTTTAGCGATTAGTTTTTTATTGATTTTCAGTTTTTCTTCCAAACGGTCGGGATTGTTATTGATTATCAATTGATAGGCCTTGTCCAAAATTGATTGCGCTGAGCGATAATTTTCCGTTAGCGTTACGAGTTTCGCGTTAGGATAGTCATTTTTAAAGTGTAAGATGTTGGAAATTGACGCCCCGCGGAATTTATAAATTGCTTGATCATCGTCCCCTACCACTGTTAAATTTTGTAGTGGCGCGGAAAGAATTTTAATTAATTCATATTGCGCCAAATTGGTATCTTGAAATTCATCCACCAAAATATATTTAAATTGTCTGCGATATGTTTCAAGAATTTTTGGCCGTGTTTGGAAAAGTTTTAGAGTGTAATTGATCAGGTCTCCAAAATCCAAAGCGTTATTATCCAAAAGAATTTGATTATATGTATGATAGGCATTGGCAATTTCGTAAAGTCGTTTTTTTTCATCGCCTAAAATTTCTTTGGCATCGCCCAATGCGCTATCAGAATCCAACACCAAGTTCTCAGCGTATTTTATATATTCATCCGGCGTCACCATTTCATCTTTACAGCGGGAAAAATGACGAATCATCGCGTGAATGAATTTGGTGGGATTGCCCAATGGGCGATAATAATCAAGATCAAATTTATCCAGATTTTCGCGTACTAAAAGCCACGCGTCAGTTGGAGTGAGCAATTTAAAATCATTGGACAGGCCAATATCCAGGCCATGCGCTTTGAGCAGGCGCTCGCCAAAAGCGTGAAAGGTCTGCACCCATAAATCCAAAAAGCCATATGGCAAAAGTGCGTCAACGCGCTCTTCCATTTCACCCGCCGCCTTATCCGTAAAAGTGAGAGCCAAAATTTCATTGGGCTTAGCTAATTTTTGTTCAATAAGCCAAGCAAGTCGTTGTGCGATAACCGTAGTTTTGCCGGTTCCGGCTCCTGCCACAATCAAAAGCGGGCCATTGTCATGAGTAACAGCTTGGCTTTGCGCTTGATTGAGAGTTGGAGAGGAAGACATAAAATCATTTTAGCTCTCTTTTCCCCATTTGACAATCAAAGCGTGAAATTCGTTATAGATTCGGATAAGCGTACTGTTGTTTAGCTTGTCATTCCGACCGAGTCCGAAGGACGAGTGGAGGAATCTTTTGCATATTTTATCTTTCCCACAACAGATCCCTCGGCTTCGCGTTTTACGCTTCGCTCGGGATGATACGGCAAGAATCAAATTATTTTCAAAAAATTTTTGATATTCACCATAGGTTTTGAATTCCACGCCATATTTTTTGCATAGTCGTTTGGTGTACGAGTCAATTACAAAAATTGGTTTTTTACCGGCATATAAAAGTATGGAGTCAGCTGTTTCCGGACCAATGCCCCAGAGTGATAATAATTCTTCTCGCGCTGATGCCAGTGGCTTTTTGAAAAAAAGACGCAAATCGCCTTTATATTTTTTTATCAGCCAAACGGAAAAAATTTTAAGTTTTTTTGATTTTTGTTTGTAATAGCCGGATGAGTGGATGCATTTTTGGAGTTTTCCTGATGGGCAGGCGGCAATGGCTTTTGGTGACATTAAATTGGACTTTAAAAGGCATTTAATCGCTTTTTCCACATTAGTCCATGCCGTATTTTGAGTCAAAATCGCGCCAACGCAGATTTCAAAAAGAGAGTTATGGCCGACAACAGGCCACCAGTTCTGCGAGCCGTGTTGTTTGTAGAGTTGATTAAAAATTTTAATAACATTCATACAGACAAATAACCCAGCCGTTTCAGGCTGGATTATTTTTTATTCAACTTTTTCAAAATTGATTTGCTCCAGTGGATTGATTTTTGCGAGAATTATTTTAACTTCCAATTCCGGAAATTTTTTGAGAATCAATTTTTTGGCCTTTTGCATATCGCCAACATGCTGTGAATGTTCATCCTCGCTTGTGACAAAAGCATCACGGCCGCCATATGCGCCGCAATCAGTGTGATTCATTAAAATTACTTGAGAAATTTTGTGTAAATTTGAAGAAATTTCAATTTGACGTAGAATAATTTCCGGTTCGGCTGGATTTTTTGGGGTGATCAAGCCCTTACTCGCTCCGGCCAAAGACACTATGTCGCAATTATTTGTCAGTCCTTTTTCTTTAAGCCAATTTTTAATGGATTCATGAAAGCGAAAATCAATGCAGTGTAAAATTAAGGCCTTGCAATGATGAGACATAAAATTTTAATGATATTTATAAAAAAGGGATACACTGTCAGCCGGTTCGGGACTGACAGTGTGGGATGTGTTGGTTAGGCGCGCGCGGCTGCGAGGCCGTGGCGGCTGCGTGTTCTGAAGATCAGACCGCTGCTGTAGCTGTCCGCCAGCCATGCCTGCAAGTGCTTGCGCGAAAAGTGGTAAGTGCGAGGTTTCGCTTCCTCTCTGCCATTGGTAGGGTAATGCACATGAACACACAAGAGGATTCGCCACGCAGGGTGCGCGGTCTTCAGACGATCCTTGGCCAAGGCAATGAGCTCCATTTGCTCCAATGGGTCGAGATCGTGAAGCTCGGCCGCCCCGCAAGGCATGTGCGTATAGAGTACCACAGTTGGCCGTTCACCATTTGCATCAAGTCCCTTGATGCGTATGGCATCGCACAGATGCTGATGAAAGACGCGGTCTTCTCGCAAGTTCGGGTTAACCACGGGCGACTCTTCTGCCAGAAGCAGGCCGCCGCCGTTAAGAGCCAAAGTATGAATACAGCACGAATCAAGTCCGGCGCCGGGCATCTGATTTTCAGCCAGTCGCAAATGGAAAGTAGTAATTTCGGGCAGTCGTTGACCATCAGAGCATGCTACTATGGCCAAACGGGTAGGATTGAATTTTTGTTCATCCATGTCCTGTAAGACCTTGGCCCGTCTTAGATTTTCAATCAGCTCCCGGTGCCCGATAGGCAGTGTTCCCATCGAAAGATCCTCCTTCTTGGTTTCCGCGCGGTCCCTTCTCCCTGAAAGAACCTAAAAAGAGACGATACTTCATCTCCTTTTAGCTTCTTTTATGATTTGTTACTATAACAAAAATAATCTTATTCGTCAAGTCGAACTCGGCCGCTGTGTTTGCCGCGATGTTTTCTAGCCACTCGCAAACGCGCCAGTTCGCGTTCAATTTTAACAGCCAAACCTGTGTATTCCACATCTTGAACACTTTTTTGCTTCATCAATTCTTCGGCTCTTTGTCGAGCGGCCTCAGCTCTTTCAATACTGATTTCTTCAGCCCGTTCGGCGTTATCAGCCAGAACAATCACGCGATTATTCGGTTGGATTTCAATAAATCCTCCGGCAACCGCGAACAAACTTTCCGCGCCATTTTTAATCAAACGCATTTCCCCCGGCCGTAACATGGATACAAGTGGGATGTGATTTGGTAAAATTGTTATCTCACCCATTTCAGTAGGCAAGGTGATTTGGTCAATTTCATCTTTGAAAATTGTGCGTTCAGGTGTTGTGATTTCAAAAGAAATTTTAGCCGGCATAACCATTTTTAATAATATCCAATTTATCAATCAAATCCCTGACCTCTTCCTCTTTTAAAAGCGGATCGCCTTTTTTCATTCGTTTGAGATTGACTTCTTCAATAAATGGTTTGGCAAAATCAGGTATGAGTTGTTCTTTATTTTCCTTGGCCATATTATTTTTTTACATCTTCAATGCTTCCGACAAGATAAAAATTTTGTTCAGGCACATCGTCGTGTTTGCCTTCCAAAATTTCTTTAAAACTTCGTACGGTATCTGCCACCGGCACATATTTGCCTGGCCGGCCGGTAAATGTTTCAGCCACAAAAAACGGTTGTGAAAGAAATTTTTGGATTTTGCGCGCGCGCGAAACGGTGAGTTTGTCTTCATCAGACAATTCCTCCATACCCAAAATGGCGATGATATCTTGCAAGTCCTTGTATTTTTGTAAAACCTTTTGAACTTGGCGAGCCACTAGATAATGTTCTTCGCCTACGATATTAGGGTCAAGAATGGTGGAGGATGAATCCAGCGGGTCAACAGCCGGGTAAATACCCAATTCAGACAACGGGCGGGAAAGCACCACAGTGGAATCCAAGTGCGCAAAGGTGGTGGCAGGAGCAGGATCAGTCAAATCATCAGCAGGCACATAGACCGCTTGAACTGAAGTAATGGATCCCTTGGTGGTGGAGGTGATTCGTTCTTGCAAAAGACCCATTTCCGTGGCGAGCGTTGGCTGATAACCAACAGCAGAAGGCATGCGGCCAAGCAAAGCCGAAACCTCGGAGCCGGCTTGGGTAAAACGGAAAATGTTGTCAATAAACAATAATAAGTCCTTGTTTTCTTCATCGCGGAAATACTCGGCCATTGTTAGGGCGGTCAAAGCTACGCGAGCTCGCGCGCCCGGCGGTTCGTTCATTTGGCCAAAAACCAAAGCTGTTTTGTCCAACACGCCGGATGATTTCATTTCGCGATACAAATCATTGCCTTCGCGAGTGCGTTCACCTACTCCGGCAAACATAGAGTAGCCGCCGTGTTCAGAAGCGATATTGCGAATCAATTCTTGAATCACCACTGTTTTGCCAACTCCGGCACCGCCAAACAAGCCGATTTTTCCGCCTTTTAAAAATGGGCAGATTAAATCAATTACTTTAATGCCGGTTTCTAGCACTTCATATTTAATTGATTGCTGAATAAATTCCGGAGCCGGCCGATGAATCGGATATTTTTTCTCGGCTTTGAACTCACCCAAGCCGTCAATTGTGTCTCCTGTAATGTTGAACATTCTGCCCAAAGTATTGTTGCCAACAGGCACGGAAATGGCCGCTCCGGTGTCAAGCACTTCCTGCCCACGCTTAAGGCCATCGGTTGAACTCATGGCAACTGTGCGCACAATATTTCCGCCCAAATGCTGTTCCACCTCCAATATCAATGTCTTGCCGTCAGGCATTTTGGTTTGCAGAGCGTTATAGATTTCCGGCAATTTTTCAGGAAATGCCACATCCACCACCACGCCGATTATTTGAGATATTGCGCCTTTGTTCATAGAATATTTAGTAATTTTTTATTAAAATAATTATTCCAATGCCGCGGCTCCGCCGGAAATTTCCGCGATTTCGCGCGTAATACCTGCTTGGCGGGCTTGATTTAATGTAAAAACCAAATCATCAATCATTTCTTCAGCAGCTTCCGACGCGTTGCGCATAGCCATCATTCGAGCGCTGTGTTCAGATGCGGATGATTCCAACAATGCCTGATAAATTTGTATTTCAATCAACCGCGGCAACATTTGTTCTAAAATAAATTCTGGATTTGGTTCAAAAATAAATTCAATCGGTTTTTCATCTGTTATTTCTTTTTCAAAACTGCGGTCGCCCAAGGCCTTTAACATTTTTTCCAAATCCAACGGCGAAATGGGCAAAACCTGTCTGATGGTCGGTTTTTGCGTGATGGCGGAAACATAATCCGTGTAAATAACCGCCACTTTTTGAAAATTGTTTTTAACAAATTCTTCTTTAATGATTTTTGCGATTGGCGCGGCTTCCATTAAAGACGGAGTATCGGAAAAATTATGAAAACTCGCGATTACATTAACACCCAATTTTTTCATGATTCTTTCACCTTTTTTCCCAATGGTAATGGCGCCCAGATTTATTTTTTTGCCGACCGTCGGATTAATTCGTTCGCCAAATGAGCGTTGAACCGCTATTTTTTCTACATTTTTAATCTGTTCAATTGTTTTTTTATAGATATTGGCGTTAAATCCGCCGCACAGTCCCCTATTGGAGCTGATTAACACGAGCAAAAGATTCTCAACTTTTTGAGCTTTCATTAAAGGATTGTGTTTCAATCCCTTCATTTGCGACAGTTTATTCATCATTTCTCGCGCCAAAACAGCATAAGAGCGGGTGGCAAGAGCCGCGCGCGTTGCTTTGCGCATTTTTGCCGCCGCCACCAATTCCATTGCCTTGGTGATTTTTTTGGTGTTGCCGACGGATTTGACGCGGCGTCTGATAATTTTGGCGTTTACCGGCATAGCCCTGTTATTTTATAAATTCTTCGCAGACTTTTTTAATTTCATTTTCAATTTTTTCATCCCACTCGCCTTTGACAATTTTTTTCAACAATTCCGGATTTTCGCGATGAGCGAATTCAACCAGTTTTTTCTCAGTTTCAGCTACTTTTGCGACTTCAACGCTATCAAAATATCCATTGTTCACGGCGTAAATTGCGAGCACTTGATCTTCTACTGCGGCAGGACTGAATTGAGGTTGTTTTAAAAGTTCGGTAATGCGCGTTCCGCGGTCAATTTGTTTTTTTGTTTCAGGATCAAGATCAGACGCAAATTGAGCAAACGCCTCCAATTCGCGGAATTGCGCCATGGCTAATTTTAATTTGCCGGCAACTTTTTTCATTGGTTTGGTTTGGGCGTCCCCGCCCACGCGCGACACTGACAAACCAACATTCAAAGCCGGTCGAATGCCGCGATAAAATAAATCAGTTTCCAAATAAATTTGTCCGTCGGTAATTGAAATTACATTTGTGGGAATGTATGCAGTCACATCACCCGCTTGTGTTTCAATAATCGGCAGAGCGGTCAAAGAGCCACCGCCAAAGTCCTTATTTAATTTGCAAGCGCGTTCCAACAAGCGAGAGTGCAAATAAAAGACATCACCCGGGTACGCTTCGCGGCCTGGAGGACGGCGCAATAACAGCGAAACCTCGCGATAAGCCCAGGCCTGTTTGGACAAATCATCATAAACGCATAAAACATCTTTTCCTTGATCCATAAAATATTCACCCATTGCGCAACCTGCGTAAGGCGCCAAATACACCAATGATGCGGGATCAGACGCGCCAGCCACCACCACAATAGTGTAATCCATGGCGCCGGTTTCTTTTAATTTCGCGACAATGCGAGCTATTTTTGATTTTTTTTGGCCAATAGCCACATACACGCAAATCATGTTTTTGCCTTTTTGATTGATAATGGCGTCAATTGCCACAGCTGTTTTTCCTGTTTGGCGATCTCCAATAATCAATTCGCGCTGGCCGCGGCCAATAGGAATCATGGCGTCAATGGCTTTGATGCCGGTTTGCACAGGGGAATTCACCCGCTCGCGAGTAATCACGCCTGAAGCGATTTTTTCAAGAGGATAATATTTATTGGTTTTAATTGGCGCTCCGCCATCAATCGGTTCGCCCAATGGATTAACCACGCGGCCGATTAATTCATCTGCCACAGGCACGGAGAGAATGCGGCCGGTTCTTTTCACAATATCACCTTCTTTAAGATGTTTGAATTCACCCAAAATCATGGCGCCGACTGTTTCGGTTTCAAGATTCAAAGCTACGCCAAAAGTTTTTCCCCCACCTTTTTCAGCGTTGGAAAATTCCAAAATTTCCGAGGCCTGACATTCGGTTAGACCGCTGATTTTTGCAATGCCATCGCCAATTTCAATAATGGCGCCGACTTCTTCCACTTCGGTCTTTTTTTCAAAGGCCGCAATATTTTTTTTAAGCTGTTCTACAATTGAGTTTACTGACATAGTCCCTTTTTAAATTTTAATAATTGTGTTTTTAAACTCGCATCTAAAATTTTATCGCCCATGAAAATTTTTATACCGCCCAAAATACTTGGGTCAATTTTTGTTTCAGCCGAGACTTTGTCGCCAAAATGTTTTTTAATTTTTTCNNGCTTGTTTTAATTTTCTATCACGCGACAAAAGCAAAACAAAATTCTCCAAGACCTGCTCCAGATTTTTTCCAGTCAGATCGGTGGTGACTTTATGCAAAGCTCGAGCGTATTGTTTATTACTATTTTTTTTCATAAAAAATCACTTGCCCAGCCCGCTAACCGCCTCCTCAATCATTTTTTTATCTTTTTCACCTGTCATTTTTTCACTCAAAATCTTTTCCAAAGCCGCGACAATCAAATTGGCTGTCTCCCCTTTTAACCCGATCATCATTTCATCTTTTTCTTTCAAGATGTTTTTTTTTGCTTGTTCTGCCAGATTTTCAATTTCTTGTTTAGCTTTTATTTTTAAATTATCAGACAAAGTTTTAGCGTCTTTTTCCGTTTTTTCTAAAATTGTCTGTGCTTCTTTTTTGGCCTCTAAAATTTTGGCGCGGTAGTCAATTTCACTGCGATCCATTTGTTCTTGCGCTTTTTTAGCATTGTTCAGCCCATCGTCAATTAATTTTTGCCTTTCAGCCAATTTTTTAACCAATGGTTTTAAAACTAAAAACCACAAAATAATCGCGACAATGGCGAAATTTATTAATTGAAGAATAAAAAGCCGTCCATCCAAGCCCAATGATGCCAAAAGGCCTGTTTCTTCAATGGTTTCAGTGGTTTCAGCAACAGCTTTTGCGTAAGCGATGTCAATAAAATACATAAGTTTTAAAATAATTTCATTTAGCCCCGAAAATCGGGGCCGATCAAATTACTTTAAAGTAAAGACCACCACCAAAGCGTAAATCGCGATAGCTTCGGCAAAAGCCGCGCCCAAAAGCATTGGTACGAAAACTTTGCCAGAGGCCTCGGGATTTCGGCCAATGGCTTCCATGGCTTTGGCCACTAATTTGCCGATGGCTAAAGCCGGGCCAATACTGCCGATGCCAATTGCGAACGCTTTGGCAAGGGCCACAACAGATGCGTGTTCCATATTTTTGACCTTTCTGATACTTGTTGTCGAGGGGAAATTTTTTTAACCTCGCGTCAAGCATCGTTAATTATTATTAATTTAATGCTCCTCTGTTCCGTGTGGTTCAGCTGTTAAAACAGACAAATACACTAGTGTTAGCATAGCAAAAACACTGGCTTGAATCAAGCCCACCAAAAGTTCTAAAAGCATAAATGGTGTTGGCACTGCAAATGCTACCAAACTGCTCATTACAGTCATCAAAACCTCTCCGGCAAAAATGTTGCCGAATAACCGAAGTGACAATGATAAGACCTTGGCCATTTCACTGATAATTTCAATAATTCCAACCCCCACTTCAATAATTGCAGTAAAAATTGCAATAGGGCCATGTTTAAAACTTTTTATCAAAGGCCATATTTGAATGAATTTATTCAAATGCGTAAAAATACCGACAGTTACAAGGCCGTACACATGAGAGGCCACCACAGCTGTTAGAGCCATGGCTACTGTTAAATTCAGATCGGTGTTGGCCGGCCGTAGTAAAAAATTATGACCAAGCTTAATGCTACCTGTACCCGGCAAAAGCCCAAGCCAGTTGGAAAGCAGAATAAAAAAGAAGACAGAACCAACCAGTGGCAAAAAGCGCAAGGTTTTTTTTCTGTCTCCTGTCACTTGGTCAAAATATCCAAATAATGTCTCCAAAATAAATTCAAAAAAGTTTTGCAGTTTTCCCGGGCGCAGAGACGCCCTGCGACTGATTAAAATTCCAATAATCAAAAAAACAATAATCGCGAGCCATGCGTTGATAATGGTGTTGGTGACAGGAATAACGCCGAATAAATAAAATAGTGTTTCCGGCGCGAGTGTCGGTATGTGCATATTATCTTAATTTTTGGTATTCTTCGCCGTATTTTTTCGCTTTTTGGTGGATTATTTTTCCGGAAATCAGCGCGGCAATAACAAAGGCCAATATGGTTAAATATGGAGTGAGATTGTATTTATTGTCAAAATATTGCCCGATCAGTACGAAAATCACCACAGGCGCGGCAATAGACACTCCAAAATCGCCAGCGATTTTTAAAGCGAAAAAATAGTATTTTCTATCGTTTTTTAACTTATCCACAGAATTGATATATTTTAACTTAAAACACCGATAAGGTCAAGATATCTTGATTTTTGAGAATAAGTTTAGGGTATTTTTAACCGTTTGTTCAGCCACTTCTTCAAAAGGCACATTTTTTATTTCAGCTATTTTTTTAGCCACCTCAATCACCATCCACGGCTCGCAACGCTTTCCACGATGCTCTTGCGGAGCTAAATATGGTGAGTCAGTCTCAACCAAAATCATATCCAAGGGCGTGTTTTTGACAACTTCAATCAAATTCAATTGCTGTTGCGGGTTTGTTTTTTTAGCCGGAAAAGTAATTACACCTGTAAAGCCAATGTAAAATCCCAAATCCAAATATCCTTTTGCTTCAAACCAGTTGCCGGTAAAACAATGTGCCACCCCCCTGTTTTGCAATCTGCCATTTTTACAAAATTTTTGTAAAATCGGCAAAAGCGCTTGGTGCGCGTCGCGGCAGTGAATGGCTATTGGTAAATTTAACTCCGTTGCCAATTCAGCCTGAGCCTCAAACGCTTCGGTTTGGATTTTAATCACCTCGGCCAACGTTAAATTTTTTGGCAGATGAAAAAAATCCAATCCTGCTTCGCCGATTCCAACCACTTTTTCGTCAGTAGCGAGGTTTTTATAAAAATTATAATTAAATTTTTCTTCGCGACTGTGAAAATTGATTTCTTCCTCATCAACTTCCTGGCTGGTAAGGTGCACAGGATGTAAGCCAATCACGGCCCAAAGGCCGTCACATTTTTTCGCGTATTCCACCGCGCGCTCTGATGTGCTGGCTTGGGAGCCGACAACGATCATTTTTACTTCTCGCTCTAAAGAACGCCGAATCACTTCTTCGGCGTCGTTTTTGTAGGCGTTGAATTGGACATGACAGTGGGAATCAATCAGCATAGTTTACATTATTGATTGTATCTGTTTCAGCGCCGCCGGGAGTAAAGGCCAGAGGATGCTGGAAATTTTAATTAAATACGCGGCCATGCCGGATTTTAGCATTGATCCCGTGAGCCATTCGCTTAAAGGAAATTTACTGATAAAAAATAATGTTAATCCTACCACCAGCACACCTTCAAATAATCCAAGCAATCCCCCGAGCAAGCGATTGATAGTGCCTAAAAATGGGATAATTTTTAAAACACTGAAAACTTTTTCCACTAACCAAAAAATAAAACCCACCAGGCGATTGGCAATGATGAAAAGAATAATAAAAACAATAAATTTTACGATATTGAAATTGCCGCCGGTGATGGACAATGTCCAGTTGGAGATCGGTTCATAATAATGGCTGGCGATAAAAGCGCCNNGTGCCTACGAGCGAACCTATGGCGTGCAAAAAACCAAACCAAAGTCCAAAGAGCGTGAAGCCGCCGAGAATAATGAGTAAAATTATATCCAAATGGGTCATAAATAAATTTGAAATTTTGGCAGGCCTCACAAATTGAAAAATAAATTTTTCAATTGTTCGGCCTTTGAAATTATAAAATTTTAGGGAAAATCGGTTCCCCTTTGTTAATTTTGATTTCGGCTTTAAGTCCGCCCCAAATTTTCGCCTTATTTAAATCTTTGGCTTTTTCTTTTCCCACGGTCAAACCCAACTGCGTCCAAATTTTTCCCGCGGTTTCAGGCATTATTGGCAACAACAACCAACCAAGCTGGCGCAGTGTTTCCAATAAATTATACATTAAATCATTGAGCCGTCCGCGAGTACTGTCGTTTTTAGCCAAATCCCATGGCTTTTCTTTATCAATCAATTGATTGGCCGTTGCCACCACTTTCCAAACAGATCCCAGCGCTTCGTCAAAACGAAAATGATCCATTGCCGATTCATAATCGCGCCAAATATCAATTTCGCACAATGGATCAAGTCCTTCGGCAGCCGTGCTGAATTTCGGCACTTTTCCTGCGCAATATTTTTCAGTCATTGATAAAACACGGTGAACCAAATTACCCAATTCATTGGCTAATTTATTGTTGTAGCCATCTTTCAATCGCACCAAAGAAAAATCCCCGTCTTCACCGAATTTAATTTCCGAAAGTAAAAACCATCGCAAAGTGTCATTGGAATAAATTTTAGCCAATTCCACAGGGTCCACCACATTGCCAATTGACTTGCTCATTTTGTCGCCGTTGATGGTGAAATATCCATGCGCGAAAATTGTTTTTGGCAAAGGTAAATCAGCTGACATGAGCATGCACGGCCAAAGCGCGGCGTGGAATTTTAAAATGTCTTTGCCAACCAATTGCAAGTCAGCCGGCCATAGTTTTTTAAAATGCGCCTTACCTTTGATAGTTTGAGCGCCGTAATCAACTGCCGTCAGATAATTTATCAAAGCGTCAAACCAAACATAAATCGCTTGTTGGCGATTGTTGGGAACAGGAATGCCACAAACGAAATTTTGCCGAGAAATGCTGATATCGGTCATGAAATCCCTGATGTAATTCACGATTTCATTACGACGTTTGATCGGCTGAATAAAGTCTGGATTCTTCGCGATGTGTGATAAAAGCGCGTCGCGATAATTTGTGAGGCGGAAAAAATAATTTTTTTCTTTAATTTTTTTAGCCGGTTTTTTATGAATCGCGCAATTGCCGTCAATCAAATCCGTCTCTGTCACAAATGCCTCGCAACCAACGCAATAATACCCCTCATAAGTTCCTTGATAAATATCACCTTTTTTTTGCACTTTGAGCCAGAATTTTTTTACAGCGTCCAGATGACGTTTTTCAGTGGTGCGGATAAAATCATTATTGGTAATGCCCAATGTGTCCCATGTGGACTGCCATTTGGCGCTCATTTTATCAAGATATTTTTTCAAATCCCTTTCCCCTGCCAGTCGAGCCGCTTCAAAGTTTTTTTGGCTGTTTTCATCAGTACCTGTTAAAAAAAATACTTCCGCGCCTTTGAGGCGATGATAACGCGCTAAAACATCAGCCACAATAGTGGTATAGGCGTGACCAATATGCGGAACATCATTAATGTAGTAAATGGGTGTGGATAAGTAGAATTTAGGCATATTTTAGAGCTATTTTAAGGTAAGGGACTTGACAAGTTTTTTGTTTTAAGTTAAACTCGTGGATGGAGTGGGCTGATTGGTGACTGTTCAGGGCTATTCTCGCGCGTGAGGCTGCTGTTCCTCCTTCTTGCAGCCGTTCCCTTGGGGAGAACCCCCGAACCAACGTTACCGTTTTGTCCCGCTCTAGGGGCTTTTGTTTTTGGGACTTAGTTTCCGGAGTCGTATCCTTTCTACTGGTTGCGATGCCGAGAATCTTCTTCACTCAATCACACAAGCCCCACTCTTTTTTTAAATTGATCTTATTACCACAACAAATTCGCCCTTACTCGGGCCTTTTTTTATTTTCTCCAAAACCTGTTCCGCCGTGCCGCGATAAATCGTTTCAAATTGTTTGGTTAATTCCCGCGCTAGCATTATTTCTCTTTGCGGCAAGAAAGTTTGCAATTCCGAAAATGTTTTTATTATGCGATGCGTTGATTCATAAAAAACAATTGTTTCTTCCATTTCTGCCAGTTCTTTGAAAAATTTTTGTCGTTTGTTTTTGTGCGGTGGAAAACCGGCAAAATAAAATTTGTCAGTTGGAAATCCGGAAATTGAAAGCGCGGCAATCACGGCGCAGGATCCGGGGATGGGAATAATTGTGTCATTGCGAGCCACGCCATAGCGTGGCGAAGCAATCTCGTCCTTGTCATTTGAAGAATCCCTTTTTAATATAATGCTGATCAACCGATTCCCCGGGTCGGAAATTCCCGGCGTGCCGGCATCTGTCACTATAGCCAAATTTTTGCCATCTTCAAGTAGTTTAGCGATTTCTTTAATTTTTGATTCAGATGAATGATGGTGATAGCTTATTGTTGGCTTGCTGATTTGATAATGAGTAAGCAATTTTTTAGTCACGCGCGTGTCTTCGCACAAAATATAGTCAACTGATCGCAGTGTTTCCAGCGCCCGCATGGTAATGTCTTTCAAATTACCAATAGGTGTAGCCACAACGAATAATTTGCCTTTATTCATATGGCTTTATTTTAGCAAAAAAGCGTGTAATAAGCAAACAAAAAATCCCTCAAAGGGGATTTAGCTTACTCCTTCACCACTATCGCCAAGGTCGGACATGCGCTGGCCGCGTCTTTGACTGCTTGCAACTCGTCGCCAGGAGGCAGAATCGCCTCGGCTTTTAAATTATCTTCGCTCCATTTGTAAGAACCAGGAGACAGGGCAACGCAGGTGCCGCAACCAATGCATTTTTCTTTGTCAATAATGATGTTCATAGACCAAAATATTTTTCTTTGTAAAATCTGATTAGCTCTTCAATCTCTGTAATTGCCTCTGGCGAACCGACTCCGACTTTTAATTTAGCCTGTACTTGTTCTAATGTTTGCGCGCCGTCCAGTACCGCCTGCTCAATGTCGTGATCGGTGATTTTCAAAATTGGGTCAATAATTTTTCCGCCTTCCACCATTCCCCGTTCATGCTGGCCGGATTTGTGAAAATAGTCATTGATCGCCGCCCGCAATGCCTTGTCCCCCAAAACCGAACAATGAATTTTTCTGTCTGGCAAACCGCCCAAACGCGTCATAATATCTTGTGGCTTGATTTTTAATGCATCATCAATTTTTATCCCATTATTTTCTTTCACCATTTCCGAAAGCATTGAGGTGGAAGCAATAGCCGAGCCACAGCCAAAAGTTCGCCAGCGGCAATCAACTATTTTGTCTTCCTTGGGATCAACTTGTATCCACATAACCATTTCATCTCCGCAAGCAGGCGAGCCAACACGGCCCAGTCCGTCAAATTTAAACGACGCCTCTTCATCGGTTTTTAGAAAATTTTTCGGATTGAAAAAATGCTCTTTGACAATATCAGAATAATACCAAGGGTCTCCCCCGGATGTCATGCCGTCAAAAGTATAAGGACTGTCGGACATATTATTGTTTGTACTTTGGATGTTTTTTACTCTCACACATGCCTAAACGGGCAGGAGAAATTTCGCGCAATTTTTCAACAATATCAGGTAAAACTTTTAAAACATAATCAATATCCGCTTGGGTTGTACTGTGTCCCATTGTAAAACGCAAAGATCCGTGCGCCATTTCATACGGCAAGCCAATGGACAACAGCACATGCGACGGTTCCAATGATTGCGAAGTGCAAGCCGAGCCGGTGGCGGCTTGTATCCCCTTTTCATCCAAATATAACAACATTGCCTCGCCTTCAACATCAAGAATACTCACATTTAAATTGTTTGGCAAGCGCTTTTCAGCGTGTCCGTTTAATTTTATTCTTTCAATTTTTTTCTCCAATCCACGCCAAAAATAGCCACGCAAGTCAATTAAACGCGTGTTTTCTTTTTCTTTATCATTTTGCGCTAAGCGCAATGCTTCGGCCAAGCCAATAATTCCGGCCACATTTTCCGTTCCGGCGCGCAGGCCGAATTCCTGTCCGCCGCCAACAATCAACGGCTGAATTTTCACATCTTTTTTCTTATACAAAACGCCCACGCCTTTGGGCCCGTAAATTTTACTGCCGTTTAGCGTGAGCAAATCAGTATGCAAGCGATTGATATTCAAATCCAATGTTCCGGCCGCCTGGCAGGCATCAGTGTGAAAAAGCACCCGTTGTTTTCCCTGTCTCTCGGTTGTATTGTATTTCAACAACGTTTTGCCTATTTCCGCGATTGGTTCAATCGTGCCGATTTCATTGTTGGCGTACATTATTGTCACCAAAATTGTGTCCGGTTTAATGGCGGTGATAATTTGTTCAACAGTGATTACCCCATCTTTGTCAGGTTTGAGACAAGTGATTACAAAACCCTCTTTTTCCAACTGTTTGCAGGCATGTAATACGGCATGATGTTCAATTTTAGTTGTGATAATGTGGTTGCCCGCCGCGCGATTGGCTCGAGCCGCGCCTAAGACAGCTAAATTATCTGATTCAGTGCCACCGCCGGTAAAAATGATTTCATTGGGCGTGCAGGCTAAAATATCAGCGATAATTTTTTTGGCTTCCGCAATGGCTTTTAGCGAACGCCGACCCAGATTATACAACGCTGAAGGATTGCCAAAATCATTTTGCAGAAATGGCATCATTTTTTTTAGCACTTGCTTGTCCAATGGCGTAGTAGCGGCGTGATCCAGATAGATTTGTTTAGTCATAAAGATTAAAAAGGCAGCGTCAGATTTATATTATGCCTTTCTTCCATTGGCTTGGCAATCGGCGGCGTGAAATTCACCGGAAACGGTCGTGTTTTGCCGCTGGACAGCTCGGTAAAAAATAATTGTCGATTTTTTTTACCAAATTCATACAGATCACGCGTAATACGAACATCATCAACGCAATATTTTTCAATTTTATCCCACTCCCCTGTTTTAAACCACTCAATCGCTTGCAATCCATGCCCGGATTTTTCCACGCCCAAGGTGGCTTTGGCAACATCATTTAATTTCAAACGAAATCCCAGCGCATTTTTTATTTGTTCCAAAATATCCAGTTGCGGCAGTTTGGTCAGGTCGCCGCTATAATAATTATTCAAAACAGTCAAATCAAAATGCCGTGAATTATAGCCAATCACGCGGTCAGCCCGTTCTAACAGCGGCCACATATCTTTGAGCTGTTCTTCGCGAAAAGTCAAAAATTTATCATTGGTATAATCATAAATTACAGCCACGGATACTTTTAATTCCGGAAAACGGTGCGGGCCAAAATCAGCGAAAGTATTTTGTGTTTCAATGTCAATTACAATTTCGGACATATTTAGTATTGCATTAAAGTTTTAACTTCTTGCGCTTTTTCCGGCTTGTGCGCGAGAATTTTTTCAATGTTGTAAGTGCCAAACCGCGGGGCTTCAATAAATCCGCGCATGGCGGCCTGCGCCAGCCAGCCGGATTGCAGCCAGTCAAACAGCCATTCCGCGGTGTAGCGCGGGTCGTTTTGCGAAATGCCGGCGCCAATTGTTTTTAGCCACAACCGATTGAATTTTTCCTGCGAGCCGATTGGCGGAGCCATGATTATGGGAATGCCCAATGCCGGATAAAATGAAAGTTCGCTCGGTTTTGTCCACAGAACATCGGTCGTGCGCAGTAAATTATTAAATTCGGCAAAGTATTTGGTTTTATCAGGTTGAAAAAGTACGCGAATTTCTTTGCCCAAATAACGCGTCAGTCCGGCCTCGGTCACCGCTTTGATAAAATAATCGTGAACATCAATGTGCGTGCCGGCGATTAGATTAAGACGCATGGCTTTGACTTCAATTTTTTGTTTCAAACTCTTCAGCATTTTCGCGCCGATTTCCCTTTGCGCTCCGGCTCCACCCACCGCGAAAGTGACGGTAAAAGGATGGTTGGATTTTTCAGGCAATTTTTTCATTTTCAAATGTTCTTTGATATTTTGATGATATCTTTTTAAATAACGGCCGGCCGCGTCCAGATTAAATAAGCGATGCCCTAAATCATGGCGCAAGGCGCTTAAATTTTCGCCGCCCAGATTTTCTTTGGGCAATGGAAATCCTGTTAAGAAAATTTTCTCCGGCCGCACGCCGTAAAGTTTCAATCGTTCAACCACGCGATAACATGGCGCGAAATAATTGACGCGGCTGTTTTGAGGTTTTAAATCCGCCCAGACGCGCGCGATGTCCGCGTCGCAAATAATACAATAAATTTCCCCTTTGTAGCCAAACTGTTCGGCCATAAAAGCCACGGCGAAAAAACTGGTGACTAGCGGTCTCGGTTTTTTATTTAATTTTTCAATCAGGTGTTTGCCCCAGTTTCTGCTTTTGACCAAAGCCATTGTTTCTTTTAATTGCAATGTCGGCTGGGACAAATCGCGCTTGGGATAAAATTCCGGAATGGCTTGAAAATGATCATAAAGGTCAAAGGCCTTTTGTCCAACCATTGGAATGCGCGTTAGACGCGAAATAAATTCATATAAATGGCGGCTGGTTTCCCAGATTTTTTTGTCGCTGTCCGGAATGCCGCGATAAGTATTGGCGCTGATAATGCCGCCTTGAGCCAAGTGTTTCAATGGAAAAGTGGCACGCTGGTGGCCATAACCCATGTCCACTGTTACCAGCCAGATTTTATGATTGTGTTTTTTTAACATAATGCGATATTTTTATTAATTCATTGTAGTATATTTTTCAAGTGTTGACAAGAAACACTGATTTGTTACACTTGTTTCAAGTAAAACCTGCCAGTAGGCAGGTTGGCATGCTTGCGGGCGCAAGCGGGTCGCAGACAATTTGAACATTGGGAGGAAACAGATGCGAAATTCAGAAAGAGAAGCCGCGGCCAAAGCCGCAGCTGATGAGGTGCGGACGATCACGCAGTTGCCATTTCCATTTGAGCACGGCAGTGTTGGGCCAATCGGCTTGGTGCTTGGCACTGGCTGGGGTGATGTTTTGAAAGTAACAAATCCCTGCAAAATACAGTTGCCACAAATCCCCGGCTTTTCCAGGATCAGAATGCTGGAAGGCCACGCTCGCGAATTAGTGGTCGGCCATGTCGGCAATAAGCGGGTGTTGGCTCTGCGCGGCCGCATTCACCTCAACGAGGCGCCGGATGATCCGATAGAGACAATCAAAATGGTGCGCTTGCAGATTGAGATGCTCATGCAACTCGGCGTGAAGAATCTCATTCTCACAAGCGCTGTAGGCGCGTTGAAACCGCCAACAGCCAGCATCGGATATGATCGTCTTGCTGTCGGCGACATTTGCGTGGTTGACGGATTTGTCACTCTTTTCGCGCCGCAAATGCCGCTTTGGGGTGGCGAATTCCAATCTCCTGAAGACAGCTTGGATAAGAAGCTTTGTGACATTGCCAGAAAAGCGACTTGCGGTTTACGCGTCCATACTGGCGGTCATGTCATGTTGCTGGGACCTTGGTTTGAAGGTCGGAAATATGATAAGCGTTTTCTGGCCTTGACTGGTGCTAAGGTTGTAGGCATGAGTGGATTGCCCGAGGCCTGTGTCGCAGCTCTTTATTCGGGCGTTCGCGTGCTGTATCTGTGCTTTGTCACGAACGACGATGTGGAAGAACACTCTCACGAAGAAAACCTCGCTCGCTCTAAGGCGGCTTCGTCAGAACTCGGCAGCTACCTCGAGCTCATAGTTAGTAAAATCTAGGCCATAACCCTGTCTATTGTTTGGGGGGTAAGACAGGGATGAGTAATCCAATAAAACATTCATAACGAATGGGCAAGATTGGATTTTCCAGGCTATCCGCGCAATGGACTGAAGGGAGGTTCTAGGAGCTACTTGCCAGCTCCTTTTTTATTTTCTCATTAAAATAAAAAAGACGGATTTCTTTCCGTCTATTTTATTTGGCTCCGAGGGTGGGATTCGGACCCACGACCAACCGGTTAACAGCCGGTCGCTCTACCACTGAGCTACCTCGGAATAAATTTTCATAAAGAACTGCCTAACTTATACCAAAAACATGCCTGCTTGTCAAAAGCGCCAGCAAAAACAGCTTAATAATCCTTTAATTTCTCAATCGCCGCGAAGGTTTGCAATCGTTCCAAGGCCTTGGCCTCAATCTGACGAATACGTTCGCGCGTTACATTAAATTCTTTGCCCACTTCTTCCAAAGTGTGTGATACCCCGTCTTTCAAACCAAAACGCATTTCCAAGATTTTTTGCTCGCGCGGGGACAAGTCCTTTATCGCCTCTACCACATAATCCTTTAACAAATGCAAAGCGGCCGAACGGTCCGGAGATATATTTTTTACATCTTCAATAAAATCTTCCAAGGTGCTGTCTTCATCATCATCACCTACTGATGTTTCCAAAGACACTGTTTCCTGTGAAATTTTTAAAATATATTTGACTTTTTCCATATCCTCCCCCATTTCAGCCGCGATTTCTTCCGGTGTTGGTTCGCGTCCCAAATCCTGCACCAATTGCCTTGTGATGGTTTGCACTTTGTTGATATTTTCCACCATATGCACAGGAATGCGAATGGTGCGCGATTGGTCGGCCAAAGCGCGCGTAATGGCCTGCCGAATCCACCAAGTGGCGTAAGTTGAAAATTTATAACCCTTGCGATATTCAAATTTTTTCACGGCGCGGAAAAGCCCAACATTCCCTTCTTGAATCAAATCCAAAAGCGACAATTGTTTGCCAACAAATTTTTTGGCAATTGAGACCACTAAGCGCAAATTTCCTTCAATCAATTTTTTGTCCGCTTCTTTATCGCCCCGTTCTTTACGTTTGGCCAAAGACAATTCCTCCGCGCCTGTTAACAGAGGAATTCTGCCGATTTCACGCAGATACATTTGTATTGAATCGGCTGTCAACTCGTCCAAAACCTCCATGCTCATTGCTTTTGATATTGGTTTTTCTTCTTTTTTCTTTTTTTTCGGCGCTTCTTTTTTGTTTTCCGTTTGAGTGAGCAAATCTTCCCGTGTTTCTACTATATTCAATCCAAGTTCATCCATTCTGTTTAAAAAGTTTTCATAAATATCAAGGTAGTCCTCCATTTCAGGAAAAGCGTAAAGTACTTCTGTTTCAGTTAAAAATCCGCGTTGATGGCCTTTTTTTACAAATTTATCAATGGTTTCTTGGTTGGGAGGAATGCCTTTTGGCGCGATTGGTAAAATTACTTTTTTTGTTTTAGCCGCTTTTGGCAGTTTTTTCTTAAAGATCTTTTTAAAAAGTTTCTTTTTCTTTGACCTTTTTATTTTAATAATTTTGCGCGGTTTTTTCAATTTAAATTTTAATGAAAGCTGTTTAGAATGAGCTTTCTTTTTTTTATCCGCCGGTTGGCGAATTTTTTTCTTGATGATTTTCTTTTTTTTGAGAATTTTTTTCTTCATACCTATAATAAGTTCTTGAATTTATCCATCAATTCCGTCATTTTTGAGCTATCACCCTTTTCTTCAGCCAGCTTCATTTCTCGCTCAATTTGGCGGCGAATGTTCCCAGTATAACACAAATTTAAAAAATCCACTATTTTTAATGCCTCATTTAGCAGTTTATCTTGGCTTAATTCAGCGAATTTTTGTTCATAAAGCAATTCCAAAATATCAATCATTTGACAACTATCTGGGGAAGGGTTCGATTGCCTAAATCTGTGGATAACTTTTTCCGGTGTTTTTTCAGCTGTTTGTGTAAAAGTTAGGAAATCTTTAAAAAGATTTTGATGTTTTTCCGCTAGAGCTACTATTTTTAAACGATCGGCCACTATTTTCAACATTTCTTCGTCCTGCAAAACGATACTCATTAAATTCTCCGATGCAATTTCAGGAGCGTTTTGTTCGGTTGCCTGATTTTTTTTATCAGCAGGCGCTTCTTTTTGATTATACATCGGCTTGCGGCGCAAATCAGTCAATCGTTCGCGCAAAAGCGTGATATCCACATCCAAAACACCGGTTAATTTTTTCAGCCAGAAGTCCTGTTCAATCACATCAGGAATTTTGGCGATTTGATTTAAAAGCGTTGTGGCCACTTGCGAACGAACAGTCGGGTCGGTAAAATTTTTTCCAGCCAGATTTTTTTTAAAAAAATATTCCATGAATAATTGCGCGCCATCTACCGACTTGAACCATAATTCAGGATTTTTTTTCAAACATTCATCCGGATCTTTGCCGGCGTCCGGCGGCAAAGTAATCACGCGCACTTGCGTCCCCTCTTCCAAAGCCAAGGAAATCCCTCGCTCTGCCGCGTTTTGTCCGGCCGCGTCCGAGTCAAAAGCCAAATAGAGATTATTGGTAAATCGTTTTAATAATTTTATTTGCTCCAAAGTCAAAGCCGTGCCGGAAGACGCCGCCACATTTATCTGTCCGGCCTGATGGCAGGCAATCACATCCATTTGTCCCTCCACGATAATGGCGCGGTCTTGCCGTTTGATTTCCTGCTTGGCCTTGTTTAGACCAAACAGTATTTCGCTTTTATCATAAACCTCGGTTTGCGGAGTATTCACGTATTTTCCACCGGCATTTTCCGTTGTTTCATTCAAAAGCCGTCCGGTAAAGCCCACCACATTACCATGCACATCAGAAAGTGGAAACATAATCCGGCCGCGAAATCGGTCGTAATTTCCACCGCCAGGTTTTTGAATGGTAAGTCCTGCCGCTGTCAGATCATTAATGCCAAAGCCCTTTTTCAAAAGAAATCCGGTGAGTGTGTCCCAAACATCAGGAACAAAGCCAATCTGCCATTCTTCAATTATCGAGGTTGACAAGCCGCGTTTTTGCAAATAATCTCGCGCGGTTTGCGCTCGCGACGATTCCATTAAAATTTTGTGATAAAATTTTGTCGCCAATTTTAAAATATCCAATATACGATTGCGCGCGCTGGAAGATAATTCATTGGAATGCGCGGGTAATTCCACTCCGGCTTTTTCAGCTAGCAAGCGCAGTGCCTCTGGAAATTCCATGCCCTCCATTTTCATGACAAAACCGAAAATATCGCCACCATTTTGGCACCCAAAGCAATGCCAAATTTGTTTTGGCCGCGAAACCATGAATGATGGTGATTTTTCCTGATGAAAAGGACAGCAGGCCTTAAAATTAGCGCCCGCTGGTTTTAATTGGATGTATTCGGAGATTAAATCAACAACATCCAATTTGGATTTTATTTCATCGGAAATTTGGGACATGATTCTTGTATCATTGCGAGCCCAGTCGCAAAGTCGGGACGAAGCAATCTCGCGGCTATTTTTTTATTCTGCGAATCGGCGAGAAAGCCGAAGCACTATTTGCGCTGGCGGAGCCACTGATTTCTTTTTTTATTCGCTCCCCTTCTTGTTCCACCAGCTCGCCGTCGTATTCTCCACTATGCGCCGTATGGCCTTTGTATGATACCTGTTTTTGGTCAAGATGCAAATTAAAAGTCATCTGGCCTTTTTTCTCTTCAATATACAAATGAAAACGAGGATAAAAATTGCTGGACAAGCGGCGTGTGTAGCTGATTTGGCCGCTGTTCGGGTCATCAAATTCCGCGTAGCCCAAATTTCTGGCCACCTGCCGCGCGTTTTGTTGATGCGTTGGAATGGTTATTTTCATACTATTTTTTCAATGTCGTTATTGGCCTGCTCTGCGTAATATAGATTTTTCCTTCCGCAATCGCCCATTCAATATCGCGCCGTTTTTTACCCAAAATAATTATTTACCGCGAATTCAAATTGTTCAATGAATAATTGCTTTAACAGTTCTAAACTGTTTTGTTCATAAAATAAAAGTACGGCCTTTTTATAAGCTGTTTCGTCCATACTCCGCAAAGACAACGGGCACCAATTATGCGCCAAAAGAATCGCGTTGGCCATCAGCCGACTGGTGCGTTTATTGCCATCCACAAATGGTTGGACATAAGAAATCAACGCGGTCGCCAATAATGCCTTGGCAGCCGGATTTTCTTCTTTATTAATCAACTCAACAATTTTTTTAACCGCGTCTTCTATTTGGAATTTATTGTCCAGTGGCTGGTAATTGGTACCGGTGATTCTAACAATGATTTTCCTAAAATCATCCGGAATGCCTAAATCTTTAATCAAAAGTGAGTGAACGGCTCTCACATGAGTCGCCTTTAATATTTTAAATTGTTTCGCGCTTTCTAATATATAATCTAAAGCCCGTTTGTGATTTAAAATCATTATGGCCTCTTCTTTGGTGTGTCCGGCTGCCTCTTGCGCCTCTTTAATTAATGTTTCTGTTTCCAACAGAGAATATGTATTACCTTCCAAATGCGATGATTTCCAAGCTAGTTCAATGGTCAGGCGCTCAAATTCTTTATGCAAACTGGTCCTATCCATTTTCGCGCGTTTTTTTAAATACTCAGTATTAGCCGACTTTAACCGTTTAATTTCCGAAATGGTAAAAAAATTCGTAGGATAATCAAAAATATCCCAATTAAACATCTTCTTAATCTCTCTTTGATCTTGCGATATTTTGAAATAACTTTCCGGATCAAAGTGAAATAAAAATGGATTTTTATTTTTTGGCGCGTAAATAACTCCGCGGCCCCTGCCAATTTTTTCTATCAATCCGGCTGTTAATAAAACACCAATGTCGCGCAATATTGTTGGTTTGGAAATTGCATCAAATTTTGTGACAATGAATGCCAAAATAGCGCTTTGCGGCGCTTGTTTTGACTTTTGCAAAAATTCTAAAATTGCATTTTGTCGCTGTGTTAACATAAAAAATCAATTAAAAATAATCGTATCATTTTGATAGTATAATCGTATCATTTTGATACGATTATGGCAAATGAGCTGATTTATATGTTAATACCTATAATTCTCCGCCTTGAATGGCCCATTCAAAGGCACGCCAAGGTAGTCGGATTGTTTTTGAGTGAGTTTAGTTAATTTTACACCTAAATGAGGCAAGTGCAGTCGCGCCACTTCTTCATCCAATTCTTTGGACAATGTATAAACATGCCCGCGTTCGTATTGCTCTTTATTTTGCCACAAAGCCAGTTGCGCCAGCACTTGATTGGTAAATGATGAGCTCATTACGAAAGAAGGATGGCCATTCGCGTTGCCCAGATTTACCAACCGTCCGCGTGATAGTAAAATTACTGACTTGCCATCAGGCCATGTGAATTTATCAACCTGTGGTTTGATATTTTCTTCTTTAATGTTTTTCTGCGAAGTGAGCCAGGCCACATCAATTTCGCTGTCAAAGTGTCCGATATTGCAAACAATCGCGTTATCTTTCATTTTGTCCATATGTGCGCCGGTAATAATATCGCAACAGCCAGTGGTGGTTACAAAAATATCCCCAAGTGAGGCGATATCTTCCATTGTTGTCACTTCAAATCCCTCCATAGCCGCTTGCAAAGCGTTAATCGGGTCAATTTCAGTGATTACTACGCGAGCGCCAAATCCGCGCATACTTTGACTGCATCCCTTGCCAACATCGCCATATCCTGCCACAACTACGATTTTGCCGGCAATCATTACATTTGTGGCTTGTTTAATGCCATCTGCCAATGATTCGCGACAACCATACTTATTGTCAAATTTTGATTTCGTTACTGAATCATTAACATTGATCGCGGCGATTTTCAAAGTCCCTTTTTCCGCCATTTGATACAAACGGTGCACACCAGTGGTAGTTTCTTCAGACACGCCTTTTATTTCTTTTAATAATTCCGGATGTTTTTCATGCGCCGCCAATGTCAAATCCCCGCCATCATCCAACAACAAATTCGGTCCCAAACCATTGACGAATTTTAAACTTTGCTCCACGCACCACCAGTATTCCTCTTCTGTCTCCCCTTTCCAGGCAAACACCGGCACGCCCATTGTTGCGACAGCAGCGGCGGCATTATCCTGCGTGGAAAAGATATTGCAAGAAGACCAACGCACCTCGGCGCCTAATTTTATCAAAGTTTCAATAAGTACTGCCGTCTGTATTGTCATGTGCAGACAACCGGCAATGCGCGACCCAGTGAGCGGCTTTGTCGCGCCGTATTTTTTTCTCAAAGACATCAATCCGGGCATTTCCTTTTCCGCCAATTCAATTTCTTTGCGTCCCCAATCAGCGAGTTTGATATCGGCAACTTTGTAATCAGACATAAATAAAATTTAAGAAAAATAAAAATGATGCTTAATTTATCCACAATTGCTCTTGACATTAAATGTGGATATGCTATTATATAGTTAATACTCACGAAAAAGACCCCTGTGTGGTTTTGTCCGCATCGGGGGCTTTTTCTTTTTTAATGAATACTCTAACATCGTTCAAATATGTTATTGGGGCATCCGTTCTTTTAATAAGAATGGAACACTTGTCTTTTGCGTGCGGAGACAGTATAACTCTTAATTTTCCGCGTTCTTTCAAGAATTTTATCAAACCGGCGTAATCACCATCGCTTGAGACAACAACCGCTTTTTCAAATTTATTTTCATACGCATCAGATGTAGCTTGTAAAACTAAGTCTGCGTCGCAATTTCCCTTTGGCTTGCCGTCACCATCATAAATAACTTCTTTAAAAATTAGAGTAAATCCCGATTCTTGCAAGTATTTATAAAGCTCTTTGTATCTGGGTATTAATCCAATAAAAATATAAGCATTTTTTACTCCATACTTTTCAGTCAACCATACTCTGAAACGCGCGTAATCAAGTATCCAGCCGGAGTCAAAAATTCCTTTATGTAAATTTGCTCCGTCTATATATGCGTAGTTGTTTTGTTGTTTTTGTAACATAACTCCGAATTCTGAAAATTGGCGGTGTTTGTTGGACAAAGTNNCGGACTGGGGGTTTTCGGAAATTCAGCGACTAACACTGGTCAAAAATTAACATCTTTTACAAACCAATTTTTGAATCTTTTTAGAAAACTTTTTAAACTCTTAAAACTTCCTTTTATAAATAACCAAATATTTTCAAAAACTGTTTTCTTGTTTTTATATACTAGAAAGTTTAAAAAGTTTTCAGAATTGATTTCTTTAAGTTTATCTTTTACTTCACCCTTTTCCCAAGAAGCTGTAAAAGATATTTTCTTTATTGATTCCGAGCCAAAATAAAATTCCAGCGAACCATTATTTTCCAATTTTTCTTTTGGTATTTCAAAATATAGAATTTCCAAAGTAGTTTCTGGTGGTAATTTAAAATATTCTTTTGTGTATCCACACAGATATGAACCACCATCCAAATCAGAACTTTTGATATAGAAACTACTTTGTTCATCTAATCCTGGTGCAAAATTTGTTTTTGCTATTCCTACAAAAGCAGAAAACCATATCGTATTTATGAGTGTCTTTTGATTATTTTTTAATAAGACCGAAAAACAAATTTTGTCTTTATCGTCAGGATTTCTTATGACGAAAAAATACCTCAAATCACTTTTGGTTTCTTTTTCCTTTTCTTTATTTACATTCAAATTATTGTTTACGGTAAAAAGCGTAGGGTTCATCTTAGTTGTTTTCCTTTTTGGTTCCAAAAACTATATAAAGGAAAATCTTGTAGTAAATAACAAGTATTCCAGCAAAAACCAAAACAGAAAAGATAAGAACTAGTGGTATCATTTCTATGAAATACAATATTGTCTTAATAGAAGATTTTTCAAAAAATGACCAGTTATCCTGATATGACTTATCGGGTTCTAAGAAAGTAACTCTCCCTCCGTTAGTATCTGAATATGCATCAACTATTAAACATTTAACACCATTTTGTTTTATAAAATTTGAAAATACTTCTGGACTAACATTTTCTCTTTTATATAGATTTCTTATATATAAACTATCAATACTTCTAGTATTCTTAATTACTAAAAATTTTTCAGAAAGTTCGTTAGAGCAGTACACATCATTTAATACTCCGTTGTAGTATGCGTCTGGCTGATCGTTTAATACATAAGTTCTATCATTTTCTCCTATTTTTTCTCCTGTTTTGACTAAGGCACCAATAGATTTAATTTCAGAATTTATTCTTGCAGATAATAATTCAACATTTCTCCATTTTTGAATTCCAACATCACCTCTAAATATATCTGAAACACTATAAGCTATTAGGTTATAGCCAGTAAAAATTATAAAGAAAAAAATAAAAATGATAGACAAAAATCTGTGCCACCACTTGTCTTTCAGGTTTAAATCTTTTCTAAAAAAATTAGTTAAATTTATTTTTTTCATATATTTTAAATTTATAATTTTTTCCTAAACATTTTAATTGTTTTATAAATAGAAATCACTATCAATATAATTCCGATTATTACTACAATTCCCATCGCTGTAATATCATAAATTCCAAAACACGGAAAAGAATTCATGGGATTCTGCTCGCACGGAGAAAAACGATTTATAAAAACACCTACAAATCGTCCAGTATTTGCGAGTTGAAAAACAAAAAAGCAAACAATAATACCGAGGACAAATGGATAAATTTCTTTAACTAATTTCATATTTTTAAAGTTATTTTAATAATTCCTCCATCGGAACACCTAACGACTTGGCGATTTTCTGAATTGTTTGAACGCTTGGTTTTGTAACAACACCACCCTCAATTTTTGTAAGGGTAGAGTATTTGATGTCCGCTTTTTTCGCCAAATCGTCCTGCGTTAAACCTTGTTTTGTTCGCACTCGTTTTATATTTTGTGATATTGTTGACATGGTATGCTACTTTTGATAGTATAGAAATATGAGTCATTACTTTCTTTGCTCACAAAATAAGGATAGCATAAATAATAGATTTATGCAAATTTTGATTTCTGATTTTGTAGCCGCTGAATTTCCGAAAACCCCCAGTCCGAAACCCGCCCGCAGGAGGGGTCTGGGGAGGAATGCGGGCGGGTTTCGGATTCGTCAAATTATTTTTTCGCCAATCAAGATTCATATATAGCATTATAACTCCATATTGAGTAAAAGCGCAATAGTTGATAAACTAAAAATATATATGGCTCAAATTTCCAAAACATTAGGCCAAAACATCAAACGCATACGACTTAGCCGCAAAATGTCGCAAGGCGACATTTGCCGAGCAATCGACATGGATAGAAGTTATATGAGCGCGATTGAAAGTGGTAAAAAAAATGTAACTATTGCAGTTGTAGAAAAACTTGCTCGTGCGCTTGATGTTTCGGTAGATGAGCTTTTAAAATGATTATGACTAAAGCAATTTTTATTGATAGAGACGGAACATTACTCGATGAACCAAAAACCGAGATTATTAATACTTGGGACAAGTTCAAAATAAAGAACAAGATTCGTTGTCTTGCAAAATTACCAAGTGAATACAAACTTTTTATTATTTCTAATCAGGAAGGAATAAATGATGGCAAGTTGGAGCAAAATTTTTATGACGAAACAAATCAAAAATTGCTGGTCGCTCTTGAAAAGTTTGGTGTAAAGATTGAGAATATTTACACTTGCCCTCATGCGATAAAAGAAAATTGTAATTGCCGAAAACCAAAAACTGGACTTATTGAGCAAGCAAATAAAGATTTTCAAATTGCAAAAAATAAATCGTGGGTAATTGGTGATAGAATATCAGATATAGTGTTAGCACAAACAAGTGGAATGAAAAGTATATTCATTAAATCAAAACTTCATGCGCTGGATGACATTAAATCTGATTTTGTTGCCGAAAATTTATGCGAAGCAGTGGAGTATATAAATAAAAATTTATGAAACAATTAATACTCAACAGAAATGAAGTTGTACAAGGGCCTTCTCCAAGGGTTTTGGAAGTGTTAAGAAATTTCAAGCCAGAACACGCAAATTTTTATCTTGATGATTATTACCATTCCGTTTTGATTCCAAAAATTTCAGAAATTTTTGGAATCCCCGAGGATCAAATAATTACTTCCTACGGCGAAGAAGATTTTTTAAGAACAATTTTTAATGAACTTGACGTGGAAAAAGATTTTGTTCTGACACATCAATTTTATTATACTTACTACAAAAAATATCTCGACTTTAAAAAAATTATACTCAACACATTCACAATAAAAGAGGAAAATGGAAGTTTTATTTTTGACATTTATGATTGCATTCGACAATATCAAAAAATAAATTCAAAGATTTTATTACTTACTTCTCCCAATAATCCGACAGGTAATTCTTTATCAATAGAAGAATTGGAAAAACTTCTCAAAAATGTTGCCGTTGAAACGCTTGTTGTCGTTGATGAGGCATATTGGGGTTTTGATCAAGAATATAATCAACAAGCGTTTCTCTCCCTGCTTGGTAAATATCCCAACTTGGTATTTTTGAGAAGTTTTTCAAAATTGTATGCTCTCGCGGGTCTACGAATCAGTTTTGCCCTTTGTGGTGTAAATGTAAAAAATCTTCTCAAATATCAAAATCGCTATTTAGGTTTGAGTAGAATTTTGGAGGAAGTGGCGATTGCCGCTTTAGAGTCGGAAGGTTATTACAAAAAATTATCGGCGGAAATTATCGGAGACCGCGAGCGCTTTATCAACGAATTGCGTAATTTCAAAAATTTTCAGCCGTTCAACTCAAAAACAAATTTTGTACTCGTAAAAATTGCAAATAATATTGTCATTGAACGGCTCAAAAATGCGCTTCAAAAAGAGGAAGTGGTTGTATGTAAATTTGTTGATGAAAACTTTTTGCGCGTTTCTGTTGGTGAAAAAGAAAACACCGGAAAATTTTTGAAATTGTTAGAAAAAATTGATAATATGGATTAGTGGTTGATTGGCGAAAAAATAATTTGACGAATCCGAAACCCGCCCGCATTCCTCC
>DOQH01000005.1 GCA_003514455.1 Candidatus Magasanikiibacteriota bacterium | reverse complement strand
TATCCTTTGGGTGTTTCTAAAAGGTATGTTTCCAAATTGTATGGCGCGTTAGATATTGTTTCCAAAATTTGATCATCCAACCAGTAGATAACTTTTAGAATTTGATTGGGGGCGGTAATTTGCACCAAAGCTGTGAGTTGTCGTTTGTCCAATGTCTGATTTGGCGATGGCGCGAGCAAAATTATTTTTGGTCGGCTTGCGCTATCCACTGGTAAATCCAATTCCAAAGGAATTTCTTGTTTTCGGTTATTTTTTTCCGTCCATTTTTGCACAGCCGCTTCCCAATTGGCAAATTGTGGGTCTTGGTTGGGGTCAGTTGGCGGTTGCCCGGTGATGTCATCCTTATTCAGATAATACAGAATGGTATGATCTTGCGGAAATGATTCTTGTTCAATTAAATCAGGTGGTGTTGAAGAAGTTGCTATTTTTCCATTGAGTTTATTTATCGGCAATAACACTTCGCCAATGCCCTGGCCAATAAGTATTGGTTTTATGTCAGACGGATATGGATCAGGCGGATTGAAATTTTCAATTGGCGTGTCAGCCAAAACTCTTTTCATAAATGCCTGCCAAATTGGCGCGGCAACATACGAGCCATCGGCTTTTTTGCTCATTTCTTTATTATTGTTATTTCCAACCCAAACTCCGGTTACTAAAGATGGCGTAAAGCCCAGTGTCCACGCGTCGCGCCAGTCATTGGTAGTGCCGGTTTTGGCAGCCACCGGACGATTAGGCAAAGTCAAAGGATTATTCGCGCCAAAAATGAAAGAGCGAGCTTCATTATCAGATAAAATGCTTGTCACTTCGCGAGCGATATTATTAGGTAATACTTCCATTGGCTCGAATTTTTTCCATTCTTCCAAAATATTTCCATCGGCATCTTCAATTGATAAAATGTTTGTTATTGGCACCATTGTTCCTTCGCGGGCAAAAGCGGAAAAAGCCGCGACATGATCCATTAATTTTACCTCGGCTCCACCCAGCACTAAAGACAATCCAAATCTGCTCCTGTCTTTCAAAGTAGAGTAGCCCATTTGTTCAGCCAGATTTAAAACATTATCAATGCCGGTGAGATATAGTGTTTTTACTGCTGGCGTATTTAGCGATCCTGCTAAGGCCTGGCGCAAAGAAACAATGCCGTGTTCTTTACCGTCATAATTGTGCGGTTCATAGTCCTTGATTTCAGTTTTAAATATCGTGTTCACATCATATACCTTGGTGTCAGGCGTCAATCCATTGATAAAAGCGGCGGCATAAACAATGGGTTTGAAAGACGAGCCGGGCTGGCGCGGACGCAAAACCACATTCACCTGCCCGTCGTGTTCATCATCAAAAAAATCATGCGAGCCGACCATCACGAGCACCTGTCCTGTTTTTGGATCAATGGCAACCAAGGCGGCATTTGTGGCTTTGTATTTTTTTTCCAGATTTTCCATGGATTTGGTGATTTCCTCTTCGGCCATTTTTTGTTTGTCAAAATCCAAAGTGGTAATGACTTTTAATCCGCCCTGCTCCACTGCTTTTTCACCGTATTTTTCCACTAGCAATTCTTTAATGTAGAGCACAAAATGTGGAGCCACCATTGGCGCTGATTTTTTGTTGATTTTTATTGGTTCTGTTTTGGCGGTAATGGCCTCTTCTTTTGTAATGTGGCCGTATTCAACCATTTTGTCCAGAATATAGTCGCGGCGGCCTTTCAGCGAATCTAAATTATTCAGATATTTTGTCGGCGCTTGAGGCAATGCGGCTAAAGTAGCTGCCTCGGCCAAGGTAATGTCCTTGGCTGATCTGCCAAAGTATGACTGGCTTGCCGCTTCAATGCCATAGTTGGATGAGCCATAAGGAATTTCATTGAAATATAATTTTAAAATCTGATCTTTGGTATATTTTTTCTCCATTTGTTTGGCAAGAATAGCTTCTTTGATTTTGCGCGTCAAAGTTTTTTCATTGGTTAAAATGGCGTTTTTCACCAATTGTTGGGTGAGTGTTGATGCGCCTCCGCCGCCTGATTTAAGACCCAAGATATTGGAAACACCGGCGCGGATAATGGAAACCCAGGCCACGCCCGTGTGGCTGTAAAAATTTTTGTCTTCAATGGAAATCACCGCCCACTTGGCGTATTCAGGAATGTCCGCGAGTTCAATCAAAGTGCGTTTTTTTTCATTGTACACTTCATAAAGCAGGTTTTTGCCAGTGCGATCAAAAATTTTAGTGCTTTGCGCAACCGAGCGGTCAATCAGTTTGTCCGGATTTGGCAAATCGCGCGAAGCCCACGCAATCATAATCGTGCCGCCAAGCCATGCCAAAATTATGGCCACCGCGCCCAATTTAAAAAGTTTTTTGAAAATCTTCCAGCCCTTAATCTTTTTTTTGGGTTTATAGCTATTAAAATTCGGTGTTGATCGGCTATACGATTGTCTTTTGGCGCCAACAGCGCGTCGCCATTCCTGCGGCGAGTGAATTTTTCTTGATGAAGAAAAGATAGACATATCTTTTCTCTATTCTATCGCATATTGACTTTTTTGTCTAAATGTGCTATACTTCTTTGTTGAACCCTTAAAAGGGGTTTTTCGTTTAAACCCTATGCGTTATTCCAAGCTATTTAAATTCACTTTTCCGTATAAATTAGCCATAATTTTGGCTTTAATTAGCATTGTTTTTGACTCTTCTTTTCCACGATTGGCTCAGGCGCAAGGCGCTGATTTGAGCAATTTGGAGACAATTGGGCAATTGCCTTTGGCTAACGATCGCGAGGCGACTCGAACCATCAAGGTGGTTTTGACCGCCTATTCCAGCACCCCGAACCAGACCGACAGCACGCCGTTTATTACCGCCAATAACAAGCAGGTTTACGATGGTTTGATTGCTGCGAATTGGTTGAAATTTGGCACGCGCGTGAAATTTCCTGAACTGTTTGGCGATAAAATTTTTACTGTTAATGATCGGATGCACTCTCGTTTTGGCCGCGGCCGCGTGGACTTGTGGCTGGATTTGCCTTTGGATGAAGTAAAGGCGTTTGGAGTGAAAAGAGTGGTGATGGAGATGTATTAAAAATGAATTTTATTCAAGCCCCCTGTCAAGGGGGCTTTTGTGTTGACAAAAAATCGTGATTGAGCTAGGATTTAGGCAAGGTGGTGCTAGACAATAACTAATGGAGGAAAAAATGAAAGTGGTGAGTTTTACTTCATTGCCAGTATGGCAGCAAAAACTGATCTTTGACGCCGATGAGGCAAGGAGACACTCTTCCTCTCCTTATTCAAAATTCAAAGTGGGAGCCGCCATACAATGCAGCCAACCTAATACTGATCCTGTTGTGGTTTATCTTGGCTGCAATGTGGAAAATGCCATGTATGTGGTAACGCACGCAGAACAAGCGGCTATCAATGAGGCGTGTCTTAATGAGCCCGAGAAACCTTACATTATTGCTATCGCGGTTGTCTTGCCAGCAGAAACAATCGATCAGCATGCTCTGCCATGCGGCTATTGTCGGCAATGGATTCGCGAGTTTGGTAGCGATGACACTCTCGTTTTAGGCGCCAAGCTCAATTCCGCTGGTGATATCTGGCAGGTTGAAGTCGTCACTCTGGAGGAACTCCTGCCTTTTAGCTTCGGCCCCAACAACCTCGGCAAGTAACTTGCGCAGTATAATCGCGCGACCAGTCCACGGACTGGTCTTTTTTAATTCAGTGAATTTTGATATAGTTGATGTAATATGTGGCAGAAAATAAAGTCATTTGTTTTGGCTTCCAAGCGGCAATTATTTTTTTATGTGGTTATTGGCGGGTCGGCTTTTGTATTGGATATGGGGTCGTTGATTTTGTTTAAAGAAGTATTGCATGTCAAGCCGGTAATCACGGTCATTTTCAGCCAAATCATCATTATCAATTATGTGTTTTTTTTAAACAAACGTTTTTCTTTCCAGTCATTCGGCCGAACGCGCAAGCAAATAATTAAATTTTATCTTTTGGCCTGTTGGAACTATGTTTTTGGCATTGGCTGGATGTGGCTGTTAAATGAAAATATGCATTTGAATTATTTGGCCGTGCGCGTGGCCGGCATTATTCTCGCGGTTTCTTGGAATTTTTTATTGTATAAATTTTGGGTTTACAAATAAATCGTATGTCCCTTATTATTTTTTGTTTCTACACCGTTGCCGTGGCCGCTGTTTTCGCTTTGCTGGAAATTCAGATTGAAGGCCCGGACGGCTGGGCCGCTAAATTGCCAACTTGGAAGCATGTCGGCTGGTTGCAGAAAAAATTTGGCAGTAAAAAACATTTAACCGGCTATCATTTTTATCTCAACATTTTTATTTTTCTGATTCTGCAAATCATTTTCTTTTTTGTGCCTTTAAGCTGGAAAAAAGAAGCTGTGATAATTGGTTTTTGGTTTTCATTTTTGACTATTGAAGATTTCCTTTGGTTTATTTTCAATCCTCATTTTGGCCTTAAAACATTTAAGGCCGGCCACCCACAATTATGGTGGCACACGCACTGGTTTTTAGGCCTGCCGACATTTTATTGGTTTACTTTACCAATAGGCATAATTTTGATAGGATGGGGGTGGTAAATCGATCGGCCTGGTAGCCAAGTGGCTAAGGCGAGAGTCTGCAAAACTCTTATCGTGGGTTCGATTCCCACCCAGGCCTTTTATCCTTTAAAATATGCCTGATTTTCATTCCAAAGCGTTAATCGCGCAAGGGGGCGGGCCAACAGCCGTGATCAATCAAAGTTTAGTCGGAGCAATTTTGGAAGCGCGCAAATTTTCCGAGATTTCTAAAATCTACGGAGCCAGATATGGGGTAGCTGGTATTATAAAAGCGAATTTTTTGGATTTGACTGAATCCACCACTCACAATTTGGAGCAAGTGGCTAACACTCCTGGCGCGGCTTTGGGATCCACGCGCGACAAACCGGACGCGGCGTATTGCCAGAAAATGTTTAATGTAATGAAAGAGCGCGGCATTAAATATTTTTACTATATTGGCGGTAATGATTCGGCCGAGACATGCCGAATTATCAACAATGAAGCCAAGACCACGAATTATGAATTACGGGTGATTCATATTCCAAAAACCATTGATAATGATATTGCTTCCACTGACCATTGCCCTGGCTATGGCTCTGCCGCGAAGTTCGTGGCCAGGGCCTTTGCCGGCGTGAATTTGGATAATTTGGCTTTGCCCGGAGTGTATATTGGCGTGGTAATGGGACGGCACGCAGGATTTTTAACAGCGGCGTCAATTTTGGCCAAGAAATTTTCTGATGATGGTCCGCATCTGATTTACTTACCGGAAAAAGTTTTTTCAACTGAAAAATTTATTGCTGATGTGGAAACTGTGTATCAAAAATATGGCCGTTGCGTGGTAGCGATGTCCGAGGGTGTGTGCGATGAAACAGGCGAACCCGTTGCTGCGAAATTACAAAAACAAAAAGAATGCGACAGCCATGGCAATGTGCAATTATCCGGCAACACGGCTTTGGGCGATTTATTAGGGGATTTGGTGAAAGAAAAAACAAAAATCAAGCGGGTGCGAGCAGACACTTTGGGATATTTGCAAAGGTCGTTTTTGGGATGCGTGAGCGATGTGGATAAACACGAAGCACGCGAGGTTGGAGAAAAGGCCGTGCAGTATTCAGTGTGGCGCGATGTGGACGGGTCAGTGGCAATAAAGCGCGCCGGTGATTACGCTGTTTGTTATGAGCTTGCGACATTGGAACAGGCGGCTGCCAAAGCGCGATCAATGCCAGCGGAGTTTATTATAGGCGATAATATGGTGACAAGTGCATTTATCAATTATGCCAGGCCGTTGGTGGGGGAGATTGGGAATGTGGAGAGGTTGGTTGCGCCAAAAGTGTAATTTGTTTTTTGAAAATATAGAAAAGTGGTGGTAGAAACAGAGGTGATAAAATGGATAGACCATCTTGGGACACTCCGGAGTATAGAAAGCAGCTGGCTAAAGGCATGCTTGCAGACTCACTCCGCGGCACTGCATGGGTTCTTTTTATCTCGATAGCGATAACCGCTATCGTCATTGGAGGAATCTATGCTCTATCTGAATGGCTTAAGTAGCTAAATGAGAAACCACACCACCACCTCCTTTCTATATTTTCAAAGCTTGTGGGAGTAAATATTTGACTTATCTTTCCTTCCGCAGTAAGATAAAGGTATAAATAGCGAAAATATGCGCAAAATTGATTTAAAATCAGTGGTTTGGAAAGAGGGGAATCATTATATTCCTCAATGTTTAGAGGTGGATATTTTCAGCTTTGGCAAAACTAAAAAAGAAGCTCTGGCCACGCCTGAAGACGCTTTATTATTATATTTTGAATAATACCATGAGTACTAAACAAATGACCAAATTAGCAGCGGTTACACTGCCCCTGACAGCTCTCAAGTGCCTTTATGAGAGTGTCCGAGGCAAAAAGATCGTATGTGAGATTGATGTTGACGCGCTAAAAGGCGTCAATGAGCCAAATACCCTTGACGAAATGATTGCCGAGGCGCGACTTGAGTACTTTACCGGCAAAACAAGGGTTTTTACTGATACTAAAAAACTTTTGTCTTTTCTTAACAGTTAACTGTTGCCGGCTTTATGCTCACTCTTCATGTTGCGTCGCGATTTATACGCTCGTATAAAAAGATGCCGCTTCGCATTAAAGAGGATTTCGGAGAAAAAATTGAAAGATTCAAAACGCACCCGTTTGACTCTACGCTCGGAACACACAAGCTTCATGGTAATCTTGCCGATTACTTTGCATTCTGCTTGCGAGACGGTTATAGGGTGCTTTTTGATTTTGAAGGCGACAACAATGTCTTGCTGGTAAACATAGGCAGTCATAATGACTATTCTAAGTGGTCTCGTGGATAAAAACACCTTAAAAAAAGAATGGATGCAGAATACACATATTTAATAAATAAATTAAAAATATGCTCTCATACAAATCACTCGGCTTTGTGAACACTCGCGAGATGTTTGTCAAAGCCATGGCCGGCCACTATGCCGTGCCGGCGTATAATTTTAACAACATGGAGCAATTGCAGGCGATTATTGTGGCTTGCTTGGAAACGCAGTCGCCGGTGATTTTGCAGATTTCCAAAGGCGCGCGCGAATACGCGGATGAAACNNCCGATTGCTCTGCATTTGGATCACGGCGCTGATTTTGAAATTTGTAAGTCCTGCATTGATAATGGATTTTCATCAGTGATGATTGACGGCTCGGCTTTGTCTTATGAAGAAAATGTGGCTGTGACGAAAAAGGTGGTTGAATACGCGTGCCAATTTGATGTGACAGTGGAGGGCGAGCTTGGAGTGTTATCTGGAGTGGAAGATGATGTGTCATCCGGAGCCAGTCATTATACCAAACCGGAAGATGTGGAAGATTTTGTAAAAAAAACCAATGTTGATTCTTTGGCGATTTCCATTGGCACTTCGCATGGGGTGTATAAATTCAAGCCGGGAACCAATCCCAAAATTCGGTTGGATATTTTGGCTGAAATTGAAAAAAAGATTCCGGGTTTTCCGATTGTTTTGCACGGATCTTCTTCAATTCCGCAAGAATATGTGGCTATGGTGAATAAATATGGCGGGAATTTAGCAGCTGCCATTGGAATTCCCGAAGAGCAATTGCGCGAGGCGGCTAAATCAGCGGTTTGCAAAATCAACATTGATTCTGACGG
>DOQH01000045.1 GCA_003514455.1 Candidatus Magasanikiibacteriota bacterium | reverse complement strand
AGCGAAGCGATTTTGCAAAACGTATCCGAGTATGCGAAGTTGTTGCGTAACGTAGTGTAGCAACAATTTGGGTAAAAAGCGAGCCGAGCTTTTTACCGCATACTCGGTGTTAAACGACCCGAACGGAGCGTAGCGGAGTGAGAGCGCAGCGGGGCGCGACTGAAAGGAGCGAGTTTTGGTCAACAAATAATTACCTTAATTTATGGGCTCCTTTCAATTTTTGGTCCCTCAACATTTGACAGGTGGGGTTCATTCGTAGTATAAAGGAATAGTCGCTAAACAACCAAAAAGGAGGTGCGACATGGGCGACCGAGTGATCCTCATCATTGATGGTAAGAGGTACGAGGTGAAAGGTGACGAAAGTGGATTCCGTGACCGCACAGGGGCTCCCTTCAGTGGTCCTCCGGAGAAGATTCGTGGGGACCGAGTGTCCGGTTTCCGTGATGTCACCGGTGCGCCAATCCAACTGCGGGAGATTGAGGAGGGCAAAGAGTAACACCCTACCGTCTCGTCCCGTTCATCACGCGCCATTCGAGATTCCTCGAGTGGTGCGTTTTTCTTTTTAATGAAAAAATTAAAAAGAGCCCAATCAAATATTTTCAATTATTTGTTGCCCAAAATTTCGTTTAATGTGCCGGCTTATCCGACAGNNAAGAGCGAAGCGATTTTGCAAAACTACCTATTATGCGAATAAATTGTTAGCTAATAGCTAAAATTTGTATGTTATGCGAAATAATGGTATGATTGCCACGCCGATTCATCTTTATATAGTATAACACACACTTTATGAAATTAGAAGATCTTTTAAGCAAAATTAAAAATGAATTAAAATTGCGCAATTATAGTCATAAAACCGTCAAAAGTTATTTAGGATGCCTGATTGATTATTTTCGATATATTAAAAAAGTTGCTAAAGACCCCGATATCGTTCTTATCAAGAAATACTTATTGGAAAAATTTGATAAAAAACAATCCCCTCAAACAATTAATCTTTATTTGAATGCCATCAAATATTTTTATCGCGAAATTTGCAAAAATAATATTCCCATAGATTTAAAATTTGCCAAAACCGCTAATAAATTACCTATCGTTTTGTCAAGATTTGAAATAGAGCATGTCATAAATTCAATTACCAACACAAAACATCGTTTACTGATTTCTTTGTCATATGGATCCGGCTTGCGCGTTAGTGAAGCGATAAGTTTAAAAATCAAAGATATTAATTTGGAAGAATTGACCATCCATATCAAAGGCGCCAAAGGGAATAAAGACAGATTAACCATCTTCCCGGAAAAATTAAAATCGGCTATTATCGGAATAATAACGCTTCGTGACAAAAATGATTATTTTTTTGAAAGCGAGCGCGGTGGCAAGCTAACTGAACGAACCGCGCAAAAAGTGTTTGCCCGAGCGCTTGTCAATGCTCATATACCAAAAGAAGCCACTTTTCATTCACTGCGCCACAGTTTTGCCACGCATTTACTTGAAAATGGCGTTGACGTGCGCTATGTGCAGGAATTGCTCGGGCATNNAAGATTTGCCATCGCGTAAAAATTGTGTTAAGATAATCCAACCGATTGATAAGCAATATTATGTCGCAATTTTTAATCAAAGGCGGAAAAAAATTAAAGGGCGAAGTGGAAGTCGGAGGCATGAAAAACGCGGCCGCTCCTATTTTGGCCGCCACTCTTTTGACATCCGATGATTGCGTGATTGACAGCGTGCCGCGTATTTCAGATGTTGAAAAAATAATGGAAATAATGAAAAGTTTGGGGGCGCGTATAGAGTGGACAGCCGCGCATCAAATCACTGTCAATTGCGCGAATGTTAATTTGCAAAATGTTGATAAAAAAATGGTCAAAAGCATGCGCGCATCCATTCTTTTTTTAGGGCCGTTACTCGCGCGTTTTAAAGAAGTAACATTGCCGGAACCGGGCGGCTGTATTATTGGTAATCGGCCGATTGACGCGCATCTGTTTGCTTTACAAAAACTTGGCGCGGAAATCAGCAAAGAAAAAGAATTTTTTAATTTGAAAACAGCTGGACTTAAAGGCGCTGAAATTATTTTGCCGGAATTTTCCGTTACGGCTACGGAAAACGCCCTAATGGCCGCGTCTTTGGCCGATGGTGTCACAACAATCAAATTAGCAGCCGCCGAGCCGCATGTGCAGGATTTAATAAGTTTTTTAAATAAAATGGGGGCGAAAATTCAGGGCGTTGGCACTCATACTTTAAAAATCAATGGAGTAAAAAAATTAAACGGCGCGAGGCACGAATTGATTCCCGACCAAATTGAAATAGGCACTTTTGCCGTGGCGGCCGCGGCTACGGATGGAGAAATTTCCATCCATCCGATTGTGTCGGAACATTTGGATAAAATTTTGTCTGTTTTAAGTTCTATTGGCGTAAATTGGGAAGTCAAAGGTGACGCGTTTCTGATTCATCACAGTCATCCGTTAAAAGCATTTAAATTGCAAACTATGCCTTACCCGGGTTTCCCAACTGATTTGCAAGCGCCGTTTGGCGTGCTGGCCACGCAATGCCAAGGAACATCTTTAATTCACGACCCGCTGTTTGAAGGTCGGCTGGGGTATATCAATGAATTGATAAAAATGGGGGCGAATGCCGTGATTTGCGATCCACACCGAGTTTTAATTACCGGCCCAATGCCTCTTTACGCCCAAGAAATCAAGAGTTTTGATTTGCGCGCAGGCGCGACAATGATTATTGCCGGACTGATTGCCGAAGGCGAGACAATTTTAAACGAAGCCGAGATTGTTTACCGCGGGTATGAGAGGATTGATGAAAAATTGCGCGCTCTAGGCGCTGACATTAAATTTATCAAATAATTTTTATTATTTATTATGTCTCAATACAAACTTGTTGAGTCAAAAGAAGAGGAATGCGAGTGCTCCAAAGGCCACCGCAAACTCGTATTGCCCGGTGTTCTTTTGGTTTTGGTGGTGACTGCTTTTGCAGTCGGCTTACTTTTCGGTCGCAATTTATTGTATAGCGATGCGGCAAAAGCTCTAAAAACCAAGCAAGTGACTGTTTTTAAATTGACTAACAAGGATTCAGGCGCGGCAGTAAAATCCGTTGATTTTAATTTGTATTGGGATGTGTGGCAGAAAGTGCAGCAAAAATACATCGGCAAACCGGTAAGCGATGATAAATTATTCTATGGTTCAATTGAAGGACTCCTCGCATCATTGGGAGATCCATATTCCGTATTTTTAAAACCTGAAAATGCTAAACGATTCAGTCAGGATTTGGCCGGCTCATTTTCCGGCATTGGCGCGGAACTTGGCATGAAAAAAGAAGCGATTGTGATTATTGCTCCATTGCCAGAGTCGCCCGCGGAAAAATCCGGCATTAAAGCCGGGGATATTATTGTCGCAGTTGATGGAGCTGATACTGTCGGTTGGAGTTTGGATGAAGCGGTGAATAAAATTCGCGGAGTGAAAGGAACTGCTGTGAAATTGAAAATTTGGCGCGATGGGGCAGACAAACCGCAAGAAATTTCCATTGTGCGTGATACAATTGTGATTAAAAGTTTGACTTGGAAAATGATCAATAACGAAGGAAAAGACGACGCGAAAGGCGACATTGCCTACATGAAAATCGCGCATTTTAATGAAGACACATCTGATTTGTTTGAAAAAGCCGTGGCTGATATTGTGGTTCAAGCGCCAAAGGCCTTGATTGTGGATTTGCGCAATGATCCGGGTGGATTTTTGGATACTGCCGTGAGATTGACAAGCGAATGGGTACCAAAAGGTGTGATTGTTCGCGAGGTGTTTAGCAATGGCCGCGAAGAGGTATACACTAGTAATGGCAAACATCGTTTGACGCAAATGAAAACGATTGTTTTGGTAAATGAGGGTTCTGCCAGCGCCTCTGAAATTATGGCCGGCGCTTTGCAGGACTATGGCAAAGCCACATTGGTCGGGCAGAAAACATTTGGCAAGGGCAGTGTGCAGGATTATGAACAATTGCCCGATGGTTCAGGATTGAAAATCACCGTGGCCGAGTGGCTCACGCCAAATGGACGGCATATAAATAAAAATGGCGTTATGCCGGATAAAGTGGTGGAAATTTCCGATGAAGCGGCAAAAGATGCCACTAAAGATTTGGTAATGGAAGAGGCGTTAAAAATGGTGAAATAATATGATTGATTTAAAATCAAAAATTCGGGAAATTCCAGATTGGCCTAAACCCGGAGTGAATTTTAAAGACATTGCGCCATTATTGCAAGATGCCGCGGCTTTTCAACAAGCGATTGATGAATTGGCCGCGCCATACATTGGCAAACCGATAGATGTAGTGGTGGCGATTGACGCGCGCGGATTTTTATTGGCAACTGCCGTGGCGTATAAATTGAAAGCGGGAGTGGCTTTGGTGCGCAAAAAAGGCAAATTGCCGTGGAAAACTATCAACCGCGAATACGCGTTGGAATATGGGAGTAATATCATTGAAATGCACGAAGACGCGGTTTTGCCAGGGCAAAAGGTTTTGATGGTGGATGATGTGCTTGCCACCGGCGGCACTATGGAGGCGGCTGTTGGGATGGTGCGTCAGCTTGGCGGGGAAATCATCGGCGCGAGTTTTTTGATTGGTTTGTCGTTTTTGAAAGGAAAGGATAAATTAAAAGGGGTGGAGGTGAAAGAGTTGGTGGTTTATTAATAATTTTATTTTATGCTCGGAATCATTGGCGGGTCGGGGTTTTATAAACTACTTAACCAAGTGGAAGAAAAAAATGTTACCACGCCTTTTGGCGCGCCATCTGCGCCAATCGCAGTGGGGGAGTATCAAGGTAAAAAAGTGGCGTTTTTGCCGCGGCACGGACACGGCCACACTCTGCCGCCGCATAAAATAAATTATCGCGCTAATTTGTGGGCATTAAAACAATTGGACGTGGACAGGGTTTTGGCTCCGTGCGCGGTCGGGTCTCTTCAGCCGAATATCAAGCCGGGAGAGTTTGTGATAATTGATCAATTTATTGATCGGACTTGCGGCAGGGCAGATACTTTTTGCGAGGGCGCGGCCTCGGCCGGCTTGGGCGGAAATTTTGGACGGGTGGCGCATCCATCGCCGGCGCATCCATATTGTTCTGATTTGTCAAAATTGGCAGCTGAGTCATGTCGCACGCTTGGTATTACTGTGCATGACAAAGGCACGGTGGTGGTTATCAATGGCCCGCGTTTTTCAACTCAGGCCGAATCCCGTTGGTTTTCTTCTCATGGTTGGGAAATCATTAATATGACGCAGTATCCGGAAGCAATGCTGGCACGCGAAATGGAAATGTGTTTTTGCGGCATTGCTTTGGTAACTGATTACGACGCAGGTCTGGAAGGGCATCCGGAAGTGAGCGCGGTTGACGCCGGTTCGGTGTTGGAGGTCTTCAAACAAAATAATGAAAAGCTTGGGAAGTTGCTTTTTGAAATAATTTCAAAAATTCCTGAAACAAAAAATTGCCTCTGCGGAGAGGCAATGAAAAACGCGTTTGTGTAATTACTCAAAACGCCGTTCCCAATCCTTGTCCACTTCAACTCTCAAATCCAGATAGACCTTGCGGTTCATCATGATCTCCAATTCTTTGCGGGCGGAAGCGCCCATTTCTTTGATTTTGGATGCTCCGCGCCCGATAATCATTTTTTTGTAGCGCGGGTCAAAAGTTAAAATCACCGCTTTGATAAGAAGCACCTTTGGTTCGTCTTCAATATCTTCCACTTCCACTGTGGCGGAATATGGCACCTCGTCGCCCATGGTGTTGAAAAGTTTTTCGCGGATAATTTCCGCGATTAAAAAGCGCGGTTCGGTGTTGGAAATTTGATCAGGAGGATAAAGCGGTTCGCCCTCCGGCAGATATTGAAAAATCAAATCCTTCAACGGTTTGAGATGTTTGAATTTCAAAGCGGAGATTTCAATCATTTCGGTAAAGTCCTCTTTCAGCGCGCGAAAATCTTCCAGAAATGGCAGATTTTTTTCATTAAGATCAATTTTATTAATCACTAAAATTTTGTTTTTTTCCACTTTGCGAAGAATTGATAAAAGATGCCGTTCTTCCTGGCCAATGGAACGGGTCGGGTCAACCATATATAAAATCAAGTCAATGTCTTTGATGGCATGGTGAATTTTTTCCGTGAGTTTGGCCGTGAGCGGGCTACGTTTTTCAGTGAAATATCCGGGTGTGTCAATCAAAACAATTTGTCCACGATCATCATTAATAATGCCCTGAATCAAATGGCGCGTGGTTTGCGGTTTGATTGAGGTGATGGCAAGCTTGGTGCCGACAAGCGCGTTAAGCAAGGTGGACTTGCCCACATTGGAACGGCCGACAATAGTCGCAATGCCGGATTTTTTTTGTGTTGTTTCTTGCATAAGAATGTTATCACCTTATCACAATAATTGATTTTTGACCAGTGTTTGCGCTGGTTTAAGAATATGGTATAATAATATTGTAAATTGCTATGAAAATCATACTCTTGCAGGATGTAAAAAAGATCGGGATGAAGGGGGAGATAAAAGAGGTGAGTGACGGGCACGCGCGCAATTTTCTTTTACCGCAAAATTTGGCGATTTTAGCCACGCCAAAGGCCGTTGAGAATTTTAAAAAGCAGATGGAAGCGGCGCGTCAAACAGCGGAAAAGGATTTGCAGGCCACGCAAAATTTGGCTTCGCGTCTGGATGGAGAAGAAGTGCGGCTCAAAGCAAAGGCCTCAAAAGATGGAAAATTATTCGGCGGAATTTCCGCGGCTCAAATTGTCGCGGCTTTGAATAAAAAAGGATTTATCATTTTAAAAAATCAAATTGTTATTTTTGAACCAATCAAAACCATTGGAGAACATCGGGTGAGTGTGCAATTGGCGCATGGATTGGAAACGGAAATAACCATATTGATTGATGGTGAGTAATATTTTTTATGACACGATATATTTTCGTTATCGGCGGAGTAATGTCGGGCGTGGGCAAGGGCATTGCCGCCGCCTCAATCGGCAAAATTCTGCAAAGCAAGGGTTTTAGCGTCACAGCCATTAAAATTGACCCATATATAAACATTGACGCCGGCACCATGAATCCCACAGAGCATGGCGAGGTTTTTGTCACAATTGACGGCGATGAAACAGATCAGGATTTGGGAAATTATGAAAGATTTCTTGATATCAATATCACCTCCATCAATTACATGACCACCGGTCGCGTGTATCAATCAGTAATTGAACGCGAACGCAATTTGGAATATGGCGGACGATGCGTGGAAGTGGTGCCGCATGTGCCTGAAGAAGTGATTCGTCGCATTAAAAAAGCCGGACAAACAATCAAAGCCGATTTTGTTTTGATTGAAATAGGCGGCACAGTGGGGGAATATCAAAACATTTTATTTTTAGAAGCGGCTCGCATGATGAAGTTGGCCAACCCCAAGTCAGTGTTGTTCGCCTTGGTAAGTTATCTTCCAATCCCAAATAACATCGGCGAAATGAAAACCAAGCCCACGCAATACGCCGTGCGTTCGCTCAATTCAGCCGGCATTCAGCCGGATTTCGTGATTTGCCGCGCTGATTTGCCGATTGACGAGCCGCGCAAGCGCAAATTGGCTGTGTTTTGCAATGTTAAAGAAGAAGACATTATTGCCGCGCCGGATGTGGACTCAATTTATGAAGTGCCCTTGAATTTTGAAAAAGAGGAAATAGGCAAAAAGATTTTGAAAAAATTTAACATTAAAACGCGAGTCAAGGATTTGATAGAGTGGCGCGCGTTGGTGAACACAATCAAGACCGTTAAAAAAGAAGTGAAAATCGCCATTGTCGGCAAATACTTTGCTACCGGCAGTTTTGTTTTGACTGATTCATACATTTCCGTGATTGAAGCAATCAAGCACGCGGCCTGGGCCAATCAGGCCAAGCCGGTTTTGACCTGGTTAAATTCCGAGGTTTATGAAAAAGACCCGTCCAAGTTGGCGGAATTAAAAAAATTTGACGGTATTGTGATCCCGGGCGGATTTGGCAGCCGCGGAGTGGAAGGAAAACTTTTAGCAATTAAGTACGCGCGGGAAAAGAAAATTCCATATTTCGGGTTGTGCTATGGAATGCAATTGGCAGTGATTGAATTTGCCCGCAATGTTTGCGGCCTCGCCGACGCGAATACCGCTGAAATTAATCCCAATAGCTCCAATCCGGTAATTCATATTATGCCGGAACAAGCGAAAAATATCGCTGTGAAAAAATATGGCGGTTCAATGCGCTTGGGCGCGTATAAATGCGNNCATCGCCATCGCTATGAATTTAATAATGAATATCAAAAAATGTTCGCGGATAATGGTTTGATTTTTTCCGGCATTAATCCTGATAGAAAATTAGTGGAAATTATAGAATTGCCAAAACAAAAGCACCCCTGGTTTGTCGGGGTGCAATTCCATCCTGAATTTCAATCGCGGCCTTTGCGTCCGCATCCGCTATTTAAGGAATTTATCAAAGCCGCGCTCGCTTAGGCAACGGAAACAAATCGACGCAGAACTAAATCACCATCAAATCGTTTCGCCTTTTTCTGCGTGAATTTCACTTTTCCGGCAATGGCGGCGTAAAGAGTGTCGTCTCCGCCCCGTTTGACATTTTTGCCGGCGTGAAAACGGCTACCGCGCTGTCGGACAATGATTTCCCCGGCTTTAACTGTTTGGCCGTCAGAGGCTTTTACGCCAAGCCGTTGCGCCGCTGAATCGCGGCCTAATGCTGTAGATGAACCTGCTTTTTTATGCGCCATAGAGGGTTTAAGTGTTTAAATTTAATGTTTTGAGTATATAACATTATTAAAATTAAGTCAAGCAAATATGGGGCGATTTCCAGTCAGGTTATTTTTAAGGGATAAGTTTGTGATAAGCTCGCTCGGCGCCGCTGTTTTTGTAAATGTCGCTTTGTGGGTGTATTTGCTCGTGGCCATTAAATCAGCGGAAAATATTTTTTTGCACTATACCATACATTTTGGCGTTGATTTGGTCGGAACATATTCTAATTTATTAATGTTGCCGTTATTGGGACTGGTTCTGATTTTGCTTAATTTTACCATTGCGTATTTTTTTTATGATAATTTGAAACGGTTGGGTTTGCTAATGGCCGCGGCAACTCCCTTGATTCAGGTGTTTTTATTGGTTGAGGGTTTTTTTCTTGCGTTTTTAAATCGTTAAAATTTTAAACTGCATATGTTTTTTGAAGAAGTTGTCGTAATTTTGACTCTATCCGCGGCCGCGTTTTTACTGGCGCTTTTTATAACACCGGGATTATCGCGCTTGTTGATTAAATTCAAATGCTGGAAAAAACAAGCTCGGACAGTTTCGGTTGACGGCGCTTCCACACCGATTTTTAATGCTTTACATAAGGGGAGAGAGACGACTGTGCCGCGCATGGCAGGAGTTTTAATTTGGGGCACGACAGCAATTTTGGTAATCGCGGTTTTATTGTTGTCAAAATTTTTTCCAGACACTTTTGAAAGTTTTAATTTTGTCAGCCGTTCGCAAACATGGATTCCGATTTTTACTTTGCTCGCCGCCTCGCTTTTGGGATTGGTAGATGATCTTTGTGTCGTGGCCGGAGTGGGGGAGAAAGCAAAAGGCGGGGGAATCCGTTTTCGCCATCGCTTGTTGGTGATTTTTTTTATTGGACTTGCCGGGGCTTTGTGGTTTTATTACAAACTTGGCTGGGACACGATTCATTTGCCGTTTGACGGGGACTTGTTTATCGGTTGGTTGTATATTCCATTTTTTATTTTAGTTATGATCGGGCTATTCAGCGGGAGCGTGATTGACGGGGTAGATGGCTTGGCCGGCGGCGTTTTCTCAATTATTTTTGCCACTTTTGCGGCAATCGCTTTAATGCGCGGGCAATATGATTTGGCCGCTTTTTGCGGCATTGTGGCCGGCTCCACAGCGGCTTTTTTATGGAATAATATTCCTCCGGCGCGATTTTACATGGGCGAAACAGGCATTATCGGCCTCACCGCCACGCTGTCAGTGGTGGCATTTTTGACCAACGCGGTTTTGCTTTTGCCAATTATCGCCTTTGTTTTATTTTTGGAAATCGCGTCGGTGATAATTCAGCTGGCTTCCAAGAAATTGCGTCATGGAAAAAAGGTGTTTTTATCCGCTCCTTTACACCATCATTTTGAAGCCAAGGGCTGGCCGGCGTATCAGGTAACCATGCGTTTCTGGCTCGTGGCGGCTTTAACAGCCATGCTGGGGCTGATTGTGTTTTTGGTGGATAAGGTTTAAGAATGACATTATGGGGCGTGTTCATAAACCCGATTATATTTTTTTAACATCAATCGCCGTTTTACTGGCGTTTGGTCTGTTGACGCTTTTTTCCGCTTCTTCAGCAGAGGGGTTGGTGAAATTTCAAGACGGTTATTTTTTTATTAAGCGTCAATTGTTATTGGGAGTGTTACCCGGTTTGGTTTTGTTTTATTTCACAACTCGAATTGACTATCACTGGTGGCGCAAATTTGCCAAACCTTTATTTTATTTTTCACTTTTGCTTTTAGTTTTGCTTTTAGTTCCGGGAATTGGCGATAAAATCGGCACTGCCAAAAGCTGGTTTGTAATTGGAGGATTTTCTTTTCAGCCGGCCGAACTTTTAAAATTAACTTTGATATTTTATCTCGGCAGCTGGCTCGCTGATTCAGTCGAGGAAGATTTTTATCATTGGCACGATATTTTTTTACGCTTTGTGATTGTCATTGCGATTTTTTCTTTTTTGATTTTAACCCAGCCGGATTTTGGCACATTGATGATTTTGCTTCTGATTGCTTTTGCGGTTTATTATTCGGCCGGAGGGCGGTTCACACACTTGGCGTGTCTTGTCGGCGTGGGGCTTTTGGGTGTGGCTGGTTTGGTTTGGTCGGGCAAATATGGGCGCCTGCTTGAACGATTCACTGTGTTTTTAAATCCCGGTTTTGACAGTCAAGGGTTGGGATATCAGATAAGCCAGGCCTTGTTGGCCATTGGTTCAGGCGGGATTTGGGGTTTGGGCTGGGGACATTCTCGCCAGAAATTTCAGTATCTGCCGGAAGTGCGCGCAGATTCCATTTTCGCGATTATCGGCGAGGAGCTGGGTTTTTTTATTTCTGCCATATTCATTTTTTTTCTTTGTTTTATTTTCTGGCGCGGGATGAAAATCGCTTTGAGCGCGCCGGACAGATTTGGTAAAATAGTGGTGATGGGTGTAATGGTGTGGATGATCGGCCAGTCGTTTATAAACATCGCGTCAATGACAGGGCTTTTGCCGCTGACTGGCGTGCCCTTGCCATTGGTAAGCCACGGGGGCACGGCCTTGGCCATTATGCTCGCGGCAATTGGGGTGGTGGTGAATGTATCAAAAAATACAGTGTAAATAAAATATGGAAAAAGAAAATGCGCGACAACTAGCAATCATCACATCTGAAATTCAGCAAATGGCTCGTGAGGATCAGGATGCGCGAATTGCTGGTGATGCGAGCGTGACTATTGCGGTTGATCAAAAAAATAAAGAGCGTCTCCAAATAATCATTAAACAAATTGGTTGGCCATCTAAATTAAAGGTTGGCGAGGATGCGGCGCATGCCGCTTGGATCCTTGTCCAACATGCCGATGAAGACCTGTCTTTTCAACGACTTTGTTTGGATTTGATGAGGGCTGAAAAAAAAGACGAGGTAGCACAAGAGGATATCGCATATTTGGACGATCGTATTCGTGTCAGCGAAGGCCAGCTACAACTCTACGGCACGCAATGGAAGGTTGATAAAGAAAAAGGATATATACCCGAAACCATTGATGATCCCGAAAATTTAGATCAACGGCGAGCCGATATGGGTATGGAGCCGTTTGCTGAGTATTCGGAAGCGGTGCAGAAGTGGTATGAAAAATTATCATCCGAACAGGGTGGCATTAAACAATATTTGCAGAAACATCTTGGTATAGAACAAAAAAATGCAGAAAGAATCAAATTATTAAAAACAAAGGATTTACCAAAAAATTACCAAGCACAGCGTGGTTTTTTTCACGATGAGAGATTGGATGGCGTAACTCTTGCAGTAATTCCGGATGATTTGTGGGTTAAAGGAAGCCAGCCATCTGAATCAAGCGCTGAAAAAGAATTGATCTTAATTAAGCAGAGTTATTTTGAAGCGCAGGAAAATCCTGATGAAATTGCTTGGCTACTTCATGAGTTGGCTCATTGCCAAAATTTTTTAGATTTCGCGTCACCTGAAGAATACCAAGCCAATATGCAAAAATCCGCCTTTGGTGATTTAAAAATTGGAAATAGATATCCAAATAATCCGGTCGAGAAGTTTGCTTTCACTAAGCAATTTCAATACTTGAAAGAACAAGGTAAGAGCAGAGAAAATATTGCTGTCATGTTAAGCGGATATTATAATGAGGAGGATTTTCCTTTCTTCAACAAGTTGTTGGATGATATTTTTTTCTTTTCCACACGTGCCTCGTGAGCTTTACCGTGAAAGAATCAGTTTTCGAGATTATGTTATTTTTGATGAAAAACCGGAAGTAATAGAAAAATGGACAGCTCAAATTCAAGAGATTTTGGACGCCATAGATAAACATAACTTGCAAGATTTGGAAAAATTGACAGAACGCCATGATCGTCGTTCTTATGCTGTTGAAGTTTGCGAAACCCTTAAAGAGGAAGGACTGGACGAAGAAGACAAGACATTGCTCGCGATCGGTTTGTGGATTCAACGAGAGCAGGATAAGTGGAGCAACAGGCGAATTATTGCAAAAACTATTATTGGAGGCACCCACGGCCTATCTTCTTTTCTCCGAAATAAAGGAAAGTCAACTTGTTTAGATTTGTCAGTTTTGACTAAAAGAATGGCTGAGAATTTTCATATTGCAGGTGATGTAGAATTCTCACAATTGGACGGTCGGGTTCCCCATGGATATTTTAGAAGTAATTCCGGCAAGATTGTGGACATTTGGCTTGGTTGGAAACGCGGTGGATTATTTCAAAATGAAAAAAAATTTGAAGAAAAAGAGGAAATGTCAAAACATTTGTGCGGAAAATAATAGCTTTCTTTGACAAAAAGACGATATTATTATGCAGGTATACAAAACAAAGGCCAAGAAATTCACCGGTTCTGATTTTCACGAGGTGCATAAAAGGGCTTTTGGTTTATATTCCGAAATCAAAAAGAAGTCAAAGCGACGCACTTATGCCAGATCGGCGTATTTTAGTAAAGAGAAAATTTTTTTTGATTTATACTGGCATCATTTGTTTGAAAAATCTAATTGGCGAGACAGGGTTAGACGAATGAGATATTTTGGATGTGCCGTAGAGCTAATCCAAAACTCCCGTTTCAAACCCAATCAAACTAAAAATCCCAACAATTCAAAGGAGATTCTATATCGTTTTTATGGCACCGAGGCAAATAATGAAATCTTTTGCGTACAAATTAAAGAAAATTTGAAGAAAAAACAGAAATTTTTGATTTCAGTATTCCCGGCCGAAGGTCCAATTTTCTACTAAAAACAAAAAAGACCTTCCGCTAAGTGTGGTATGGAAACCACGGCCGAAAGCCTTTTTCTAAATATATTGTAGTATAATCTGTATATAATGTCAAGAGATATGGTGTGGATAAAAAATAGAGCGGAATTTAGATAATATGCGCATAATTTTTTCCGGTGGCGGAACTTTGGGGCCGGTAATGCCACTCGTCGCCATCTTCCAAGAATTAAAAAATAAACATCCCGAGTGGGAGTTTTTGTGGGTGGGCACGAAAAAGGGGCAGGAAAAAAACATCGCGGCTAAATATGGTTTGCCGTTTGAATATATTTCTTCGGCTAAATTGCGGCGTTATGGAAGTTGGCAAAATTTATTCGCGCCATTTTTATTTTTAGTCGGTTTTATTCAAAGTTGGAAACTGATAAAAAAATTTCGTCCGGATTTGCTGATTTCCGCCGGCGGATTTGTAAGCGTGCCCTTGCATTGGGCAGCTTGGTTTTTGAAAAAAACAACTATTATTCATCAGCAGGATATTGAAATCGGCTTGGCCAATAAACTGATGGCGCGAACAGCTGATTTTATCACCACCTCTTTTGAACATCAGAAAAAGAATTTTTCAATTGACAAAACAATCTGGATTGGCAATCCGGTGCGAGCCGGGTTGTTGCGCGGCGACAAGCAAGCGGCAATGAGTCACTTTGATTTGGATCCGAATTTGTTAACAGTGTTTGTTTTGGGCGGTGGCACTGGAGCATTGTCTTTGAACAAGCTAGTTACCAATAATTTAGTGGAATTTATCAGACATTGCCAAGTTATCCACATGACAGGAAAAGGAAAAGAGTTGTCAATACCTCTTTTTCGCGGGCATCCAGATGATAAATTTTTGCGCGAGCGGTATCATCCGGTGCAGTTTTTGGACGAGGATTTATTAAAGAATGTTTTGGCCGCGGCTGATTTGGTGGTTTCGCGCGCCGGACTTTCCACATTGAGCGAATTGGCTGTATTGGGCAAGCCTTCAGTGATTGTGCCGATTGCCAAGACACATCAAATTGCCAACGCCGAATATTTTTCCAAACGATCCGGAGCGATTATTTTTTACGAGGATTCAATGGGCGCTGTTGATTTTGTAAAAATCGTGAAAGGACTTTTGGAAGATAATCACGAGCGGCTGATGATCGGGCACGAGATGCAAAAAGTCATGCCGCGAACCGCGTTGCAGAAAATGTGTTTGATGATTGAGGAGATTGCCAAAAACAAAGGGAAAATTTAAAAAAAGGCGTGCCTATAGCACGTCCTTTTTTATTTCTAATTG
>DOQH01000023.1:3299-7873 GCA_003514455.1 Candidatus Magasanikiibacteriota bacterium | reverse complement strand
TTTTTGTGACATATAAAGATGTGGCGCGTTTTAGCAGTTCATTTATTCGGCTTGGAAAGAAAATAATTGGAGGATAATCTATGGAAAATGATAGAGAATTAGGATCGGCCGGACAAGTAGCGACGACGGTGGAATCTGAAACCAAATTGCCGGATATTGTTTTGGTGGATGATGATGGAAAAGAAATTAAAGTGCCCGGAAGTTTAATTGGCAAGTGGTTGCCATTGGTTGGGAAAGTTGATAAATACAGTATTGAAAATAATCATGATTTGCTTGAGGGCTTAAAAGCAGGGTGGTTTAAAAAAGACGGTACCTTGAGCGATGCAGGAGAAGCAGAGGCATCGCGACGCGCTGGAGCAACAAAAGAAGCTGGAGAGAAAATGGGATGGTCGTTTAAAACACAGGAAGCTAACAAAGAAGCGGAAATTAAAAAAGCGAGAAAAGGGTTTTTGGGTACCATTCAGAGAAAAGTGGGAGGTTTGAATGAGAAAAAAAGTGGTGACCCGAAAGAACAGGTTAGAACGGCTTTAGCCAAATATGGATATACGGGTGATAGTGAATTGAAAAGAATCAATGGCGGAGGAAATTATTCTTTAAGATTTTTTAACACCGATGGTCAAGCTGAGGAAGATCAAGTTTTTGTAGGCAACATGAGTAAATTATTGGATTATATTGATGGACATGTCGGCAGAATATTAAAAAAATAATATGTTGGAACAATTTAAAAAAATTAAAAGTTCCGCTTTATCTGCTATTCATCTAGTTAAAAATTTAGCTGATTTGGAAGTGTTGGAAAATAAATTATTGGGCCGCAAAAATGGCGAACTAACCGGTTTGTTAAAAGGTCTGAAGGATTTGTCATCAGAAGAAAAAAGAATTGTTGGGCAAGCTGCCAATGATGTGAAACAAGCGATTGAAAGTGCTTGGGCAGAGAAAAAATTGGAATTGTCACGCGTTGAATGGGTTAAATCTTCTGAAAAAGAGTCGGTGGATGTGACTCAGTCGGCATTGCCATTGTCAAAGTGCGGACATTTTCACCCGATTACTTTGGTTAAGAATAAATTGGAAGATTTATTCATATCAATGGGTTTTATGGTTTTGGACGGTCCTGAATTGGAAAGCGATTATTATAATTTTACAGCCGTGAATATTCCGGCCAATCATCCGGCGCGAGACATGCAAGACACTTTTTACATTAAAAAACATCCAAACTGGCTTTTGCGCACGCAAACATCCTCGGTGCAGGTGCGGGCAATGCAGAAATATGAAGCGCCAATGCGTGCGATTGTGCCCGGCCGTTGTTTTCGTAATGAATCAACTGACGCGCGTCATGAACACACTCTTTATCAAATTGAAGGCGTAGTGATTGATCACGGAATTAATTTTAGCAATATGAAAGCCGTGCTGGAAGAAGTGGTGAAGAATTTATACGGCGCGGAAACAAAGTTGCGTTTGCGGCCAAAATATTATCCGTTTGTGGAGCCCGGGGTCAATGGTGAAATCACTTGCGTTTTATGCGCCGGTAAAGGATGTCGCGTGTGTAAGCAAAGCGGTTGGTTGGAAATTTTTGGAGCTGGCTTGATTCACCCGAATGTTTTAAAAGAAGGCGGAATTGACTCGAAAAAATATCAGGGTTTTGCTTTCGGGTTTGGATTGGATAGATTGGTAATGTTAAAGTACGGCATTGATGAAATCCGCGTTTTAAAAAGCGGAGAGATGAAATTTTTAGAACAGTTTTGATATGTTGATTTCTTTCAATTGGTTATCACAATATCTTCAATTGCCTGGCGGCGTGACGCCGGAACAAGTGGCGGAAAAATTAAAATTGAGCACGGTTGAGGTGGAAAAAGTGGAACGACTGGGCGCGAATTTGGAAAAGATTGTAATCGGAAAAGTTTTAAAAATGGAAAAACATCCCAACGCTGATAAATTATTAGTATGCGAAGTGGATATTGGGCAAGAAAAATTGCAGGTTGTTTGTGGCGGATCCAATGTGCGCGAAGAAATGTTAGTTGCTTTGGCGAAAATTGGCGCTAAGGTGCGCTGGCACGGAGAAGAGGAATTGGTGGAGTTGAAATCGGTGGCGATTCGAGGAGTGGAATCACAGGGAATGATTTGCGCGTCAACAGAAATCGGTTTGTGTAAAATGTTTCCTTTGAAAGAAGAAAAAGAAATTTTGGATTTGAGCGGTCGACGATTGAAAATCGGAGCGCCTTTGGCAGATGCCTTGAATTTGGACGACGCAATTTTGGAAATTGACAACAAGTCGCTTTCGCATCGTCCTGATTTGTGGGGACATTATGGCATTGCTCGCGAAGTTGGAGCTTTGTTTAAAACAAAATTAAAAGGTTATTCTGTTGGAAAATTTAAAAAAGGCAATGATTTTGATTTGCGGGTCAAGGTGGCCGAATCGAAATTATGTCCTCGATATATGGCTGTAGGGATTGATGGCGTGACAGTCGGAGAGTCGCCGTCTTGGCTGAAACAGTGGTTGCTGGCTGTTGGATTGCGACCGATCAATAATATAGTGGATATTACCAATTATGTGATGTTGGATTTGGGTCAGCCAATGCACGCTTTTGATGCCGCAAATTTGAGTTCCAGGCAAATTATTGTACGGTTGGCTAAAGATAAAGAAGAGTTTGTCACTTTGGACGGAGAGAATTGTAAATTGGATTCTTCAATGCTTGTGATTGCTGATGAAAAACAGGCGGTTGCTTTGGCAGGAGTAATGGGTGGAGAGGCGAGTGGCGTGAGTATCAATACCAAAACCATTATTTTTGAATCAGCGAATTTTGACGCGGTGAGCATTCGCCAGACATCAATGAAGTTGGGATTGCGCACAGAGTCATCAGCGCGATTTGAAAAAGGGCTTGATCCGTCGTTGTGCGAGTTGGCTTTAGCAAAAGCAGTTGAGCTGGTATTGGAAATTTGTCCTGATGCGAAGGTGGTGAGTAATGTTGTTGATGAAGCGCGTTGGCATCTTAATCGCGGGATTATAGAATTATCAATGGAATTTTTGCAGAAAAAATTGGGAGTGGATATTAAACAAAAAGAAGTTGAGGAAATTTTAAAGAATTTGGGATTTGGCTTAAAAGCAAAAAAGAATATATTGAATGTGACAGTGCCAAGTTGGCGATCTGGCAAAGATATTGTAATGGCTGAAGATTTGGTGGAAGAAATCGCGAGGATTTACGGTTTTTTCAATATCCCGAGTCAATTGCCAATTTTTCCAATTGCTCCACCCGAAGAGAATAAATTGCGTAATTTGGAACGCCGTACGGCTGAAACACTGGTCAAGGAATTAGGCTATACAGAGGTTTACAATTATTCGTTTGTGAGCACCGAGCAGGTGAAAAATTTGGGCGATGATTTATCAAAATACATTGAACTTGATAACCCGCTATCAAAAGAAAAGCCATTTTTGCGCCGCCATTTGTTGCCGAATTTATTGGAAAATATCAAGAAAAATTTGGAAAGTTACGATGAGTTGAAAATTTTTGAAATTGGGAAAGTTTTTGCGGCAGGGGAAACAGGTGTTCGCGCTGAAACAAATAGTGATGAGCTTTTACCGCGACAAGACACTTGGCTTGAAACAGTGTTTGTTAATAAAAAAGATAATACGCCGTTTTGGCAAGCGCGCCGTGTTGCAGAAACGATTTTTAAATCACTGAATTTGGAATGGCAAATCGCGTCATTGGACAAAGTTTGCGTTTGGGAGCATCCAACTCGCTTGGCCATATTGTCGCATAATGGCAAAGTGGTTGGAGTTATTCACGAGTTAAATCCTTTGACCGCCAACGCCTTTGGAATTGAATCGCGAATTGGTGTTTTGAAAATTAATCTTTCTAAATTGGCCGAGGTGATGAAAGAAAAAATTGATGTTTACAAAAAAGTGTCTGTGTATCCTGAAATGACGCGTGATGTTGCTTTTCTTGTAAAAAAAGAGATTTCACATGTGGAAATTATCAAGACCTTGTCGCATGCCGATCAATTATTGAAAAAAGTGGAATTATTTGATGTATACGCCGGTGATAAATTGGGTATCGGCAAAAAGAGTATGGCGTATCATTTGGTTTACAATCATCCTGACCGCACTCTTACTACAGAGGAGGTAAATAAGGCGCACGATAAGGCTAAAGTCGTCTTAAAAAGCAAGTTTGGAGCTGAAGTGCGGGAATAGTTCTTGCTGTTCAAAGACAGGCGTGGTATAATGTAAATATAATTTTAATGGAGGAAATATATGCTAGAAAATAGCAAAGATCTTTTATACATCGTTTTATCATTCAGCGTTTTGTGGGTGACTGTCTTTCTGTGCTGGCTGATATATTATTTGGTTTCCATTTTGCGTAATGCCAATGAAATGGTGGAAGAATTGCGCGAAAGGTTTCGCGGCATTGAAGACGCCATCCGTTCCATTCGCGACAAAATGGAACACGCCACATCCACTTTGTCTTTTGTTTCCGAAGGCGTGATGCGTTTGATTCAGTATTTTATCAGTAAAGGAAAAGGCGCGTCCGAAACCATTGAAAAAAAGAAGAAAAAATGAGAAAATAGCGCCCCTGAAAAGGGGC
>DOQH01000023.1:0-3154 GCA_003514455.1 Candidatus Magasanikiibacteriota bacterium | reverse complement strand
GCGAGATTCCTCAATTAATTTATAAACAAGAAAATTATACCAAAGCAAAATCAGCGGCTTTGGATTACGCTCAAATTTTCGGTCTCGATCATTTTTATTTGGAATTGCAAGATCATCCGGATTTGCCAGGTCAGATTGAAGTGAACAACGGTTTGATTAAAATGGCCGAGGAAACCGGCTTGCCAATGGTCGTCACGCGCGATGTGCATTATCTTTCTTTTGATGATCGCGAGGCGCAAGATATTTTGACCTGCATTAAATCAGGAAGGACAATCAATGAGCCCGGCCGGCCGAGTTTTGTATCAGTCAACCGTTCTTTAAATTCTCAAGAAGATATTGGTTCTCGTTTTCGCCATGTGGCTTCGGCTTTGGAAAATACTGTCAAAATAGCCGATCGTTGCAATCTGGAATTAAAATTAGGCAAATGGCATTTTCCTCCGGTGGAAATTCCCGAAGGCAAAACCGCCAATCAAATTTTGGAAGAAAATGCCCGAGTTGGACTTAAAGAATTATTCAAAGAAGTTACCCCAGCAATTGAGGAGAGAATGAATTATGAATTGGGCGTTATTACTAAAAAAGGTTATGCTCCATATTTTTTAGCAGTGGCCGACTATGTAAAATGGTCGCGGGAACACGACATTGTCATTACTACCCGCGGAAGCGCCGCCGGTTCTTTGGTTTCTTATCTTTTGGGAATAATTGATGTAAATCCTTTGTATTTTTTACTGCCATTTGAAAGATTTTTAAATCCGCACCGTCCTTCGCCGCCTGATATTGATGTTGATTTTGCAGATAACAGGCGCGATGATGTGATCGCCTATGTTACGCAAAAATATGGTGCTGATAAAGTCGCTCAGATAATTACTTTTGGAACAATGGCGGCGCGAGCGGCAGTGCGCGACACCGGCCGCGCGTTAGGGTATTCATATTCTTTTTGCGACCAAGTTGCTAAAATAATTCCTTTTGGTTCGCAGGGCTTTCCAATGACCATAGAAAAGGCGTTGGCAATAACGCCGGAACTTTTTGCTTTGTATAATTCCAACGTAGAGGTCAAACGACTTTTGGATTTGGCGCAAAAAATTGAAGGGTGCGCTCGCCACACATCTGTTCACGCTGCCGGTGTGGTAATTTCTCCAACTCCTTTGACGGATTTTACTCCGGTGCAAAAGGAAACTGGCGGAGACAAAATTGTTACTCAATATGAAATGCATTCGGTGGAAGAAGCCGGCCTTTTGAAAATGGATTTTTTGGGTATTCGTAATCTTTCCATTTTGGGCGAAGCAGTGAAAATTGTGGAAAAAATTCATGGCATTAAAGTAAAATTGCATGATATTCCTTGGGATGATAAGCAAACTTATGAAATGCTCGCGCGCGGTGAAACCGGAGGATTGTTTCAATTGGGCGGTTCAGGCATGACGCGATATTTGGAAGATCTCAAGCCGTCAAATATCTTTGATATTATGGCCATGGTGGCTTTGTTTCGTCCCGGCCCGATGGAGTCCATTCCTGAATTTATTCGTCGCAAACACAATCCAAAACTCATCAGTTATTTGGACCCGCGCATGAAGGATTATTTGCAGAATTCATATGGTGTTATCGCGTATCAAGATGATGTTTTGTTAACAGCCATTAACATTGCCGGATATACTTGGGAAGAGGCGGACAAATTGCGCAAAGCCATGGGTAAAAAAATTCCGGAAGAAATGGCGGCGCAAAAAGAAAAATTCATTTCTGGCTGTATCACCAATGGTTTAAAATCCAAAAAAGCCAAAGAATTGTGGGAATTGATTGAGCCGTTCGCGGCGTACGGGTTTAATAAAGCTCATGCCGCGAGCTACGCTGTAATTGCTTATCAAACCGCTTATTTAAAAGCGCATTTTCCCGAAGAATACATGGCGGCCGTGCTTTCAGCAGAGTCGGCTGATATTGAAAAAGTCAGTGAAAATGTGGCTGAGTGCAGAAAAATGGGCATTGAAGTTTTGCCGCCTGATGTTAATGAAAGTTTCGCGTTGTTTTCCGTTGTGCCGCGTAAGAGCAAAGAAGACAAGCCAAAAATTCGTTTTGGACTGGAGGCGATTAAAAATATGGGTCAGCACATTGCCGAGCGTGTGATTGAAGAACGAAAAGCCAACGGGCCTTATCTAGATCTGGAAGATTTTCTCGGTCGCGTTCAGGATAAGGATTTGAATAAAAAATCAATGGAGAGCTTGATAAAAACAGGCGCTTTGGATTGTTTTGGGGAGCGCGGACAATTGTTAGCCAACACTATTTTATTAACAGGTTTTGCCCAAGATAGCCGTCGAGATTTGGAAAGTAATCAAAGCTCTCTTTTTGAATTGGGCGCCAACCCAACAAAAGGACGGCTGCATTTGAAGCCCGCGTCTCCTGCCGGCCGCGAGGAAAAATTAACTTGGGAAAAAGAATTGCTGGGTTTGTATATTTCCGAACATCCTTTTGCCGAAATGACCAAAAAATTAGGCCATGACATTTTGCCGATAAAAAAGATTTTGGAAACAGAGTCCAAAGATCCATGGTTTTTGTTTTGCGGACAAATTGTTTCAGCCAAGCGCATTGTCACAAAAAAAGGCGATTTTATGCTTTTTGTGGGATTGGAAGATATGACAGCCAAGGTTGAGGTGATTGTTTTTCCGCGCGTTTATCAAAAATTTAAAGATGTGTTGTTGGCGGACAGCAAGGTTTGCATCATCGGCAAAATTTCCAATCGGGAAGAAGATAGAGAAAAAAAGATTATTGCCGAAACAGTGGAGGTTTTGACAGAAGCAAGCATCGCCGGAATTAAAGAAAGATATAAGATGATGTTACAGAGCGGAGTTGCTCCAGCGTTAGAATCCGCGCCAGTAGAAAAAACACCCGAGGTATTGATTTCAGTGAGCAGAGCTTTGGATAAAATTACAGTGGCGGAATTGAAGAAAATTTGGTCGGCTTATCCGGGAGATGCGCCTGTGTTTGTCTTGGCCGGACAAAATGAAATTAAAAAGAAAATAGCCACTGGCGTAAAAGTGGCTATAATTCCGGTAATGAAGGAAGAAATAGAAAAATTAATTGGCCCTGGAAGCGTCTCATTTATTTAAGATATTCTTTGTCCAAAAATTCACCAACTGAATTGTCGGTGTGGATAATTTCAATGGTTTTG
>DOQH01000002.1 GCA_003514455.1 Candidatus Magasanikiibacteriota bacterium | reverse complement strand
TTCTGAAAAAGGCGCGCCGCGCGATCCTGTGCGCGAAACCGCTTTGCGTGACATTGAAAAATTGCGAGATGATTTGACGCAGGGGATTGAGCATTTTTTTCAATACGCTTTTTATGTCACTCTTTTTGCCAATAGCAAAGAGGCCTTGGACAAAACCACCGAAGAAGTGGAAAGCATGTTTGGTTCAAAACTTATTTACACCAAAAAAGTTTTCTTCCAATCCGAGCAGGGTTTTAATTCCACCTTGCCCTTGGGCAATGACGAGCTGATGATTACTTTTAACATGAATTCCTCGCCCATTGCTTCGTCTTTTCCTTTTATTTCTTCCGACCTAACTTCGGACAATGGCATTCTTTACGGCATTAACAGACATAATAACAGTTTGATTTTGTTTGACAGGTTTTCTTTGCAAAACGCGAATATGGTGGTATTCGCGACTTCCGGAGCCGGAAAATCATATACCGTGAAATTGGAAGTATTGCGTTCGCTCATGCTTGGCACTGATGTGATGATTATTGACCCGGAAATGGAATACAAACATCTTTCCGATGCCGTGGGTGGTTCATATATCAATATCTCTTTGGCGTCCGAGAGTAAAGTTAATCCGTTTGATTTGCCGCGGCCGGTGGGAGAAGAAGTGAGCGTGGAGGATATTATCAGAAGCGCGGTGATTACGGTGAAGGGTTTGGTAAGAATTATGCTCGGCAAAGTGACAACAGAAGAGGATTCGTTGATTGATCGCGCGCTGTTGGAAACATACGCCAAAAAAGATATTGTGCCGGGCGCTGATTTAACCAAAGTTGAGCCGCCCATTATGCAGGATTTTGCCGATGTATTGGAAGGGATGGACGGCACCAAAGATATTTTGATTCGCATTAAAAAATATACAGAAGGGACTTTTGCGGGATTATTGAATTCTCCGACTACAGTGGATGTGAAAAATCAATTGGTGGTTTTCAGCGTACGCGATTTGGAAGATGAATTGCGGCCAATGGCAATTTATACGATTGTTAATCATATTTGGAATGTGGTGCGTTCCGAATCAAAAAAGAGAATTTTGGTGATTGACGAGGCCTGGTGGCTGATGCAACATGAAGACAGCGCCAAGTTTGTGTTCGCTTTGATTAAACGATGCCGCAAGTATTATTTAGGCGTTACCACTATTACGCAAGATGTGAATGACTTTTTAACTTCGCCATATGGGCAGGCCATTGTGAATAACAGCGCTTTGCAATTGTTAATGAAGCAGTCGCCGGCAGCCGTGGAACAGATTGCCAAAGTCTTTTTGCTGACGCAGGGAGAAAAGTATTTATTGTTGGAGGCAGGAGTTGGCGAGGGCATTTTTTTTGCCGGCTCCAAGCACGCGGCTATAAAAGTAGTGGCATCATATACCGAAGACCAGTTGATTACCACAGACCCGCGGCAGTTGTTGGAGATTGAAGAAGCCAAAAGGGAATTTGACGAAAAAATGAAAGAGTAAAAAATATGTCTTATCGCACAAAAATCTTTTTTTTCGGCGGCATCGGCCTTTTGATTATTATCGGCCTGGTTTTGGCTTTGGGTTTTAAACAAAAACCGGTGCCGGTGATAGAGGGTGTGGTTCAGCCGGTAGCCGTGACTTCGCCAGAGAGCGTGTCTAATGTTGCAGGTAATGTTCCAGTACCGGTAGAGGTGAAAAAAATGCCGAGCAAGGCCGAGGTGACGCAAGCGGCCAAGGACACGGCGATTAAAAATACGGCCATTAATTTCGCGGAAAGATTCGGCTCATACAGTGTGGCGGCCAATTTTTCCAATTTTGAAGAATTAAAGCCATTTTCAACCCCTACTGTGGTTCAATGGCTGGATCAATACAAAACGCAGTTATTGGCCAAACAGGGCGCTGATTTTGTCGGTATCACCACCAAAGTTGTTTCAACAAAAATCATTTCTTCAAGCGAGGCCGTGGCATCTGTATTGATTTCCACCCAGCAATCTGAAACTTACAAAACCGAGCAAAAAACAACATACAAAGATATGCTGGTGAAATTGGTTTGGCAGAATAGTAAGTGGCTTGTGGACGGAGCGTATTGGCAGTAAATTTATGCTAGGGGGAGCAGCGCAGTTTGGTAAAAAAATTTTAGCAATAAGCAGGGATTTACTTTTCCCTGTTTTTTGTATTTCTTGTCGCACGGAAGGCGAGTGGCTTTGCCAGCCATGTTTGGAAAAATTGCAATTAGAAATTAAGCCGCAAGTTTTTCAACATCCGTATTTGAGTAAAGTGATTGCTTTGGCTGATTATAAAAATGAAACTGTCGCCCGGTTGATTCATCTTTTGAAATATGAGTATGTGGAAGAAATTGGTGAAATTTTTGAAAAATTAATTGAAGAATTTATTAGACAAAATGCGGAAATTATTTTGAACGGCAGACCAAGCGCGATTATTCCCATTCCATTGCATAAAAAAAGATATTTGGAACGGGGATTTAATCAAGCGGAAATTTTGGCCGAGAGTTGGGGGAGGCATCTTGGCGTGCCGATTTTGAAAAATGTATTGATTCGTTCGCGCCAAACCAAAACGCAGGTTGGTTTGAATGGTATTGAGCGGCGAAGCAACTTGCGGGGCGCTTTTACTCTGCGCCAGCCGCTGGTCAACATTGATCGCGTGATTTTAGTTGATGATGTCTTTACAACCGGCTCCACCATGGAGGAAGCGGCGCGTGTTTTGCGTTCCAATGGCATAAAAGAAGTGTGGGGAGAGGTTATAGCGAGAGAAAGCTGAATAAAGAGAGAAACTGTTTGTAAACAGCTTGACAATGAAGATAATTGTTTGATAAAATAAGTATATGAAATTCTATAATCAAAAAGTTGTTTGTCGAGTAAGAGCGGAGCGGCAAAAGGGCTTGTCCATCAAAATTTTGGGAAAGAAGTTTAAAATTTCTCATTCTACAATTTCTCGATGGGTCAGAGATATGCCTTCTAAATTTAAGGCATTTAATTCTGCCAGAAAGCACGAGAAAAATTTAAAGTTAAATTATTCGAATTTGATTGATAAGTTTTTAATAGACAAAGATACTGCAAAAATTTTGGCCAGTTTATTATATTGGTGTGAAGGGTCAAAATATCCTTCAAGCAATTTTTTGGCTTTTTCTAATAGCGACCATCTGTTGGTAAAAACTTTTATTGGTTTATTACGCAAGGGGTTTAAATTGGATGAATCCAAATTGAGAGCTCATTTGCAATTGCACACTACGCACGATATACGAGCAATGACGAAATTTTGGGGCGCCCTCTTAGGGATAAAAGAAAATCAATTTCATAAACCCACAATTACGGTCCCTACCAATAGGATGAAGAGGCGTGATTATAAAGGGACTTGCACCATTAAGTATTTTGATGTAAAGTTATTATTAAATATAACAGGAATTTTTGAGTCCTTTGGTAAGAAGAAATGGAGAGGTGGCCGAGTGGCTTAAGGCAAAAGTTTGCTAAACTTTGGTCCCGTAAGGGGCCTCATGGGTTCGAATCCCATCCTCTCCGCCAAATATCTCTCAAAAATTTTGAATGTGATATTTGGCGTTTTTTTGTGGAAGGGTGGCAGAGTGGTCGAATGCGACAGTTTTGAAAACTGTTGACCATGAAAGTGGTCCGTGGGTTCGAATCCCACCCCTTCCGAATCGGTTTTCTTTATGGTATAATACAGGCATAAAATATGCCAAATCCAATCACAATTAGCAAGCCCCAAGCAGACAATTTTTTTTCTTTGCTCATTAAACAAATGAAGCCAGCTAAAGAAACTGGCGAGCATTGGGCTGAAAGTCATGATGATGGACAGCTTTCGGTTGATGTGGGTCAGGCCGATGATAAATTGGTGGTTGTGGCCACAATTGCCGGCGCCAAGCCGGAAGATATTTCTGTAAATATAAATAATGACCTTTTGACTATTCGCGGTAGGCGCGAAAAAGAAATCGGCATTGAAGAAAAGGACTATTTTTACAAAGAATGTTATTGGGGCACATTTTCCCGCACTATTGTTTTGCCTGTGGATGTTTTAACTGATGAGGCCAAGGCCACAATTAAAAATGGCGTTTTGACCATCGTTATACCCAAAGAATCAAGCAAGAAAAATGTCCCGATTAAAGTGATTGATGAATAATATGCAGAATTTATCAGCAATGATTGATCGATTTGAAGAAAAAAAGGCGGTTTTAAAATTCTCTGACGGTCAAACCTTGATTGTGCCTATTGAATATCTTCCTGATGATGTGAGCGAAGGCAATGCGATTAAAATTAAATTCGGAAACGATGCTGACACCACCGACAAGAGAGCGCAACAGGCAAGGGATTTGCTTAATGAAATTTTAAAAAAAGGAAAGTAAAATTATGCCATCTGCGGAAGTGTTGAAGAACCTGATTGGTCGTCCGTTTATGTCAAAAGAAAGGCGGTTGATTTTAGCCGCTCTTTTTTTATTTTTGTTCTTGCTGGCTTCGGCTTTGATTATGCTTACGCAGCTGCCATCGGATGTAATCGCGCGTGGTATTTCCATTGGTCAATTTGATGTCGGCGGACTCACCAAAAAACAGGCCTTGAAATTTTTGCAAATGCAGACAACTGTTTGGGAAGAACGCGGTATTGATTTTATAAGTGGCGACAAAATTGTAAATTTGCCGGCCAATGTTAATGCTTTGAGCGGTTCGGAGCTGGCTTATACTATTTTTAAATATAATCCGGAGGAAGCAATGGAATCTGCATTGGCATTGAGCCAAGATGGAAATGAATGGCAAAAATTTTGGAAACGCTTGTCTTTGAGACTGATTGGAAAGTGCCTACCTTTGAATTATGTTTTGGATGAGCCGCAGGCCGAGCAATTTTTAAAAGATAATTTTTCTTTTTTAGAAAAACCGGGTCAAGAGGCTAAATTTAACATCGTATCTTCTGAAATTGAGCTAAGTGGTTTTAAAATTGATATTGATCAGGGATCTGGCGGGCAGATTTTTAATTACACAAACGCAGTAAGTCAACTGCATTCGCGTTTGGTTCAATTTGATTCTTCACCTGTTGTTTTGAATTTGCAAACAGTCACGCCGAAAATCATCGAGTTTGAAGCTGAGGTGCTCAAGCCTCAAATGGCCGCTCTTCTGGCTAAAGGAGAAATTACCCTATTTTTTAATGAACAAAAAATCAGCGTGCCTGTAAATATATGGTTGCGTTGGATTAAATTAGTAAAAAAAGATAATCAAGTGGCAATAGATATTGATGAAGAATTAATGGTAGAAGATATTGCGATTTTATCGCCTGGTGTAGAGCGAGTAATGGAGGAAGCGAAGTTTGCTATGAAAGATGGCAGGGTTATGGAATTTTCACACGGAGTCGCTGGCGTGGCGTTAAACGCCGAGAAAACTAAGTTTGGAGTTAATGAAATTTTATTTGCCTCTGCCACCAGTACGGCAATAGTAGTCGATAAAACAGAACCATTGACTCAAGTGGCCAGTTTGAATGAAATGGGCATCAAAGAAATAATCGGCATTGGGCGTTCTGATTTTCGTGGTTCTCCGCCCAATCGTATTCATAACATCAAAACCGGCGCGGCTAGTTTAAATGGAATTTTGATTGCTCCGAATGAAGAATTTTCTTTGTTAAAAGCGCTTGGCAAAATTGATGGTGAGCATGGATACAAGCCGGAGTTGGTGATTAAAGGTAACAAAACAATGCCGGAATTTGGCGGAGGATTGTGCCAGATTGGTACTACGATTTTTCGGGCGACTTTGGCATCAGGCCTGCCGATTTTGGAGCGGCAAAATCATTCTTATCGCGTGTCATATTATGAGCCGCCGGTTGGTATTGACGCGACTATTTATTATCCAAAACCGGATTTTAGATTTTTAAATGACACTGGCCGCTATATTTTAATTCAAACAAGAATTGAAGGAACGGAATTGATTTTTGAATTTTGGGGAACGAAAGACGGGCGTGTCGCTCTGCAAAGCGAGCCCGTTGTCTATAATCGCACTGCTCCGCCTCCGGCCAAATTGATTGAGACGCTGGATTTGCCTATTGGCAAAAAGAAATGCACGGAGCGCGCTCACGCCGGAGCGGACGCTGTGTTTACTTATACTATTACTTATCTTGATGGGGCGGTGAAAACGCAGGAATTTAAAAGCCATTATCGGCCGTGGGGCGAAGTGTGTTTGATTGGGGTTGAGAAATTAAGCGAGCCGATTTTGGAAGAAGGGATGGCTCTTCCCGGTGGCGGCGCGACCACATCTACGCCACCAGTTCAGTAAAAAAAGAACAACCCCCGAACTGGTCGGGGGTTGTCTAAAAAGTCGTTTAAAGTAGGTGCTCAAGAAGATTTGTTAGAGGATGGAGCAAGTCGAGACCAGCCCGTCCTTAAACAAATCCCCATGCTTGTCGTGAGCACCTACTTTTTTTAAACTCTTTGGCTATGTTTTATTTAGCGCGCAACAAATTAGTATATCATAAATTTATTTTTAAGTCAAGATCTCTGTCTTGAAAAACAGTTTTTTTGGCTTATTCTAAACAAAAAACCGCCCTTTGAAAATGGCGAATTATGAAATTGACTAAAAATGGCGTGCCTATTCTTTTTTAATTATTTTATCCACCAATCCGTATTTTAGCGCTTCCTCCGGGCTCATGAAATAATCACGGTCTGTGTCTTTTTCAATTTTGGCCAAGGACTGGTCGGTGTGATTGGCCAAAATTTGATTGATGCGGTCTTTGACTTTCAAAATATGCTCGGCGCGAATTTTTACATCAATGGCCTGGCCTTCTGCTCCGCCCATTACTTGGTGTAGCATTACTTCTGCATTGGGTAGGATAAATCGTTTGCCTTTTTGTCCTGCTGCCAAAAGCACCGCGCCCATGGAAGCCGCGAGGCCGATACAAATTGTGGAAACATTCGGCTTAATGTATTGCATGGTGTCGTAAATTGCGAGACCTGCTGACACTGATCCGCCCGGGCTGTTGACATACAATTTGATGTCTTTATCAGGATCTTGATTTTCCAAAAATAACAATTGAGCGATGATTATATTTGCCATCGCGTCATCTACCGGCGCGCCTAAGAAAATAATACGGTCTTTTAAAAGCCGCGAATAAATATCATACGCTCGTTCTCCGTGACTGGTTTTTTCAATCACAGTCGGGATGAGGTATTGGGATTTGATCAGTTGGTTTGTTGGCATAATTTTAAATCACTTTCCACCCTCCATTTTCTTCAACTAATTTTCCTTTGATTGTAAAGCCGGCTGCTTTTGCATGTCCGCCCCCGCCAAATGCCTGGGCGATTTTACTCACATCAACATTAGTGGCAGTGGTGCGCAAACTCGCTTTTATTGTATCATCTTCCCTCTCTCTTAACAAGAGCATTATTTTCGCCCCTCCCAAATGATTTAAAAAATTAGACAGTCCATCAATTTCTTCATCAGGCAGATTGAAATCCGCCATATCTTCACGCGTGAGTACGGTGATAGCCATATCATATTCTTCATTTTTATAAAGTCGACTCAAAACCTTGCCCCAAATTTTCAATGCCGCTATTTTTTTGTTTTTCAATGTCCAGCCGCGAATCAAATTCAGATTGGCTCCGGCGCGCAAAAGTTCGCTCGCGATTTTTAGCGATTTGGCGCTGGTGGAAGGATTGGTAAAATGCGTGGTGTCGGTGACAATGCCTGTCAAAAGCGCGGTGGCGATATATTTATCAATCAATAGATTATTGATTTTGAAAAAATGATGCAAAACCTCGGTGGTGGAGGCGGCTTCAGGTGAGACCAAATTAAAATGTCCATACATTTCATTGGTCGGGTGGTGGTCAATGTTCACAATGGTCGGTCTGTATGGCAAATTTTGTAAATGTTCAGCCACTCCGGCGTACAGCAAATCGCCGGAATCAAAAACAATAATCAAGTCAAATCTGGCGCGCTGGAAAATTGCAGGGTCAATAATAAAATATTCTATATGCGGCAAAAAAGCCAGATTTTTGTTAATGGCTGTGGCGCAGAAAGCCGTGTGATTTTTATCAATGGATCGCAAGTATTGCATCATGGCGCAGGCGCAAGACAGAGTGTCGCCGTCAGGATTTTTGTGCGAAATGATAAGGATATTTTCAGCTTTCAATACCTCATTGTGAATTTGTTTGGCAATAATAGACATAAAAGACAATCAAGTCAGTATATTCCACTTGGCGGAGAATGTCAAGAATGATATAATATATTAATTATGTTTTTGCAACGGTTGGAAATTCACGGCTTTAAATCTTTTGCCCAAAAGAGCGTTTTGGAGTTTTTAGCGCCGCGCAATGGACGCAAGGGTTTGACTGCCATTGTCGGGCCAAATGGTTCCGGAAAGTCCAATGTATCGGATGCTGTTCGTTGGGTTTTGGGCGAGCAGTCATTAAAGACCTTGCGCGGTAAAAAGAGCGAGGATGTGATTTTTGCCGGTTCTGAAAAACGGGCGCGGCTGGGCGTAGCTGAGGTTTCTCTGTCTTTGAATAATGAAGATAAAGAAGCGCCTTGGGAAATGAGCGAAGCAGTGATTACCCGTCGGTTGTATCGCGATGGAGAAAGTGAATATCTGATCAACGGTCATGCGGCGCGTTTGCAAGATATTGCCATGCTTTTGGCGCGGGCGCATTTTGGCCAAAAAACATATACGGTAATCGGCCAAGGAATGATTGACGCGATTTTGGCAGTATCGCCGGCCGAACGCAAGGAATTTTTTGACGAGGCCGCCGGTGTTAAAGAATTTCAAATCAAACGGCATCAGGCAATGGGAAAATTAAAAATGACCAGAGAAAATCTTCAACAGGCCGATGCTTTGGTGCAGGAAATTGAGCCGCGCCTGCGTTCACTCAATCGTCAAGTCAAACGGCTTAATGAGCGCGCGGAAGTTGAAAAAGAGTTAAAAGATTTGCAAAAACAATATTATGGAAAGCTCTGGCATGAACTGGAGGAAAAGCATGGCAATTTCAGCGAGCAATTTCATAGGCAAGATGAAGAATTTCAAAGAAAAAGAGGGGAATATAATCAATTACTTAATCAATTAAATCTGTTGGAAAAAGAAACATCAGTGCCGCAGGCGTTTTTGGATCTGGAAAAAAAATATCAGGAGATTTTGTCAGAACGGGGAGCGCGGCAAGAAAAAAAATTGAAATTGCAAAGTCAGATTGAAATCGCCAAAATTCGAGCTGCTGCTTCTAAAACATCAGTGCCTTTGCCAATTACGGAAATCATTACTGAATTGGAAAGTTTGGAGTCAGAGCAATCCGCAACTTTCGCGTCAATTTTTCAAATTAAAAAAATTGAAGATTTGTCCAGTATTCGCGAGACAACCGATTTGTTGCGGGAAAAAATTAAAAATTTATTGCGTCGTTTGAAAAATCCACAAATGCAAAACTCGGCTAAGACAATTGATCCGGAATTGGAAAAGGAATTAGTAAAAATTGATGAAGAAATGAAAAGTTTTGCCACTGCCTTGGCTCGAGTGAGCCATGAAATGCAGGATTTGAATAAAGAAGAGCAAAAAAAGAAAAGTAAGTTTTTTGAGATTCAACGACAACTGCAAGCCAAACAGGAAGAGACGCATATTTTGGAGCAGAAATTAAATTCCATTCAGATTGAATTAGCTAAATTGGAAACGCGCAAAGAAACATTGGAAGAAGAAATCAATATTGAACTCGGGTCTTTGGGCTCGGAGGTGAAGTTGAAGCCGCCGACAGATATCGCGCAAATTAATCCCGCTGACTTGCAGCCCAACATTTTTAAATTTAAACATCAATTGGAATTGATCGGCGGGATTGATGAAGAAGCGATTGTTGAACACAAAGAAACAAAAGAACGATATGATTTTCTTTCCACACAGATTGCTGATTTGAAACGCGCTTTGGATGATACTGCCACGGCAATTGAAGAATTGGATAATATTATGCGCGAGCGCAGGGACGAATCGCTTAAAAAAATTAATGAGGAATTTTCCAGATTTTTTCGTTTGCTTTTTAATGGCGGGCAAGCCAAGCTCGTGCCTTTGTATAGTGATGCGGGAGAAGAAGCTGCGGAAAATGCTGAAAAAAATGAGGAAGTTGTTGAAGAAGAAGAATTAAAAATTGAAAGTGGTGTTAAAGGCGAGCCGATTTTAGCTGGCGTGGATATTCAAGCTACACCTCCAGGTAAAAGAATTAAAGATATTAGTATTTTATCCGGTGGGGAAAGGGCGCTGACAAGCGTTGCTCTGCTTTGCGCCATTCTTTCGCATAGCCCGTCGCCGTTTGTATTTTTGGATGAAGTTGATGCAGCTTTGGACGAATCCAACTCCATTCGTTTCGCGGAAATTATTGAACAGCTGGCTGACAAGACCCAAATTATTGTTATTACTCACAATCGAGCTTCAATGTCTAAAGCGCAAGTGCTGTATGGTGTTACAATGGGAGATGATGGTACTTCGCATTTACTCTCGGTAAAATTGGAGGAAGCGGAAAAATTAGCAAGGGAATAATTTTTGATAAAAAAACGCTCCACTCACCCAAGTCCTTGGCAAATGGAGCGAGTTTGTTCTCTGACATCTACTCCCGCTCTCCTTCTTTCGTTAGCGGAAGATGTTTAGCGCAGTTCTCCTCCCTGTTTGGCCACGGTGTCTTCGGCCAGTTTTCGTGCCGCTGACAGCGAAGTACAATCGCGGTCTTCGGCTTTGGCCATGATTTTTCTGATTCTCTTGCCGATGCCGGCGAGGCGCATTTCAGTGCGATCGTTAACCTGGTCTGGCGTGATTTTGCCGGTTCTAAGCTCCCATTCGGTGCAAGCAAGAGCCACGCCGCCGGCATTGGCGACGAAGTCAGGCGCCCACCAGATTTTTTTTTCTTTCAGCAGTTCCGAATCCCGCCCCTCATCTTGAAGCTGGTTGTTCGCACCGCCGCAGATCAAGCGAACGCCATGGTTCTTCAGCGCAGTGATGGAATCCGGGTTAAGTATTCCGCCGGTTGCGCATGGAGCGAAGATGTGGGCGTGAGTCCCAAAGACCTTATTAGTTTCCACGATTTCACACCCGTCGCTCGCGGCTTGGTCGCGCTGGACCTCATTCGCTTCTGCCACCAACACCTTGAAATTGTTGGCTTGGAGCAAGTGAGCCAAAGGCCTGCCGACTTTGCCAAAGCCCTGAATGAGAACAATGGGTTGGGCCAAGTGGCGCAAGTTTCCGGCAAAAGGCAGGGCTTCCTGCATGGCTAGAAAGACGCCGCGGGCGGTAGATGGCGAAGGATCGTCCAATCCGCCTTTTTCCCGCGAAACACAGACCACATATCGCGTGGCCTCCATGATTATGTCCATCATAGAGACCTCTGTGCCGACATCCGGCGCGGTGATGTAGTGGCCGCTGAGTTCTTGCACGACCTCGCCGTACGCTCGCAAATGGTTGGCAGTGAGTTCGTCTGGTTCGGCGTTGATCACCGCCTTGGCGCCTCCAAGCTCCAGTCCGGCCGCGGCATTCTTGTAGACCATGCCGCGTCCGAGCCGCGCCGCGTCGGCCAGCGTTGCCGCTTCCGATTCGTAGGGCTTGACACGGAGTCCTCCCAGTCCAGGTCCGAGTGTCGTGTTGTGGATGATTATAAATCCCATCAGATCCCCAATTTCGAAACGCACACAGCGTTTGGCATTGGGGAGAGGGCCGAAATCGGCCCAGTGTGATTTGAATTTACCCATGTTCCAGAGCCCCTTTCTTGTCTTGTTTTGAGTTTTGAAAGTACGCCTTTGGTTGAACCTCCTTTCCAGCGCACCTTGTCTAGCTCTATTGCACCACTAGGCAGATTTTGTGTCAATAGGCAAATTTTTTTGTCAAACGCTTGACGGATTTTGTGTTTTAGTTTATCATATCAACATACTTTAAATACGCTATTTTATGCTCACAATTCGTTTATCTCGTTTCGGCGCGACCAAGAGGCCGACTTATCGTTTGATTGTTTCGGAAAAAGCCCGCGACCCGTGGGGCAAGTATCTGGAAGAGTTGGGTTTTTATAATCCAAAAGTCAAGCCGCCGGTAATTCAGTTGAAAGTTGATAGAATAAAATACTGGATTAGCAAAGGCGCGCAAACATCCAGTACCATTAATAATCTTTTGATTAATCAAAAAATTATTGAAGGCAAGAAACGCCGCCAAGCAAACATCAGTAAAAGACGCGCGACTAAATTGGCTGACAAGAAAAAGGGAGCGGAAATCAAAGCAGCTGTCGCGGCAAAAGTAGAAGTAAAAGTTGAAACACCCGCGCCAGTTGTTGCTTGACATTTTGTAGAAAAAGTGATATACTTAATACAATAAGCAAAGCTTGAAATTTCGGCGGGCTTCGCAAGCCAAAAATAAGTTTTTGGCTTGCCTCACCCCTTGAAATTAAAATCCCTGAAAGGGATGGTCCTGCATGTCGACGGGACTAGCAGAAAAGAATTAACTTAAAGAATATGGCAAATCCAGTTGATCAAGAGTATCTTGAAGTGATTGTCAAAGGAATCGTGAACAATCCTCAAGATGTCAAGATCGAGCGCACGATTGACGAGCGCGGAGTTCTTTTGACCTTGCACATTAACCAAGCTGATATGGGTTATGTGATTGGCAGAGAAGGCCAAACCGCCAGAGCAATTCGCACATTGTTGCGTATTGTCGGCGCCAAAGCCAATGCTCGCGTCAATTTGAAGATCTATGAACCGGAAGGTTCTCGCCCACCTCGCATGGAACGACCAGCAGCGGTGGATACAAGCGCAGTAGACGATCTTAACATTTGATTATCATAGACAAAAAACGAAAATCGTGGTACATTTGTATCACGATTTTTGTTTGCTTATGCGTTTTGAAATTCTAACAATTTTTCCGCAGATTATTGAGCAATACTCCAATGAGAGTATTCTTAAGCGCGGGCAGGCAACAGGGGCGATTAAAATCATTGCGCATGATTTTAGAAAGTTCGCCAATGACAAACACAACAAAGTTGATGATACTCCTTACGGCGGCGGGCCAGGAATGGTGTTGAAAGCTGAGCCGATTTTTAATTGTTTGAAATCACTCGGATTGATAAAAGGAAAATTAAAAAATAAAAATTCCAAAACTAAAATTATAATTCTTGACCCAGCCGGGAAAAGGTTTGATCAAAAAATGGCGCGGCGATTTTCCAAACTGGAACGATTGATTTTGATCTGCGGTCGCTATGAGGGCTTTGATGAGCGGGTGTATAAATTTGTTGATGAAAAAATTTCCATTGGCGATTATGTTTTGTCCGGCGGTGAGTTGCCGGCGCTCGTGGTGGCCGAGTCCGTGGCGCGTTTGGTGTCCGGAGTGGTGGGCAATGCCGAATCATTAAAAGAAGAAACTTTTGAAGGTTTTGTGGAATATCCGCAATACACTCGGCCGGAGGATTTTATGGGCGCAAAAGTTCCCAAGGTTTTATTGTCCGGAAATCATAAAAAGATTGAAGAGTGGAGGAAAAAACATTCTTGTGGATAACTTCACCCACACCACTTGACAGGTTTTAACGGGTATTGTATAATTCGCGCATACTGAAATATACACAATTTAGCATTTTTTTAAGTCCTACGGGATACTGGAAGAAGAAAAAACAGCAACTCAAAAATTGGGTTTCTGTTTTTTCTTCGCCCAAGCGGAGAAACGCACTTTGACAATTCAATAGGACCACAAAAAGTAAAAAAACATCATTAATTTGATGGGAAAATTCTATTCCAAAGAAAAAAATTAAATCCTCCGATTTATCGGGGGATCAATCAAATCAAACTTTTTTATTGAGAGTTTGATCCTAGCT
>DOQH01000047.1 GCA_003514455.1 Candidatus Magasanikiibacteriota bacterium | reverse complement strand
CGCCTTTGTTCAAAGCGTAAAACAGCATTTCAATTGTTTCATTGGCGTCCAATGGTTTGTAGACCTTGATGCCTGGATAGGCGTTGAAAAGCGACATCCAAAACAGACCGTGGTGAGTTGGGCCGTCTTCGCCTGTTNNGCCATATTTTGTTCGGCAATGCCAAATCTGAATCCGCGGCCAAATGAATTTTCTTTATTGATAATGCCATAGATATTTTCCGCCGCGCCGGTCAAAATTGATTTCATCAAGTCACCGGCGCCAAGATAGAAAAACGCGCTTTGCGTCATCAACCATTTAAACCAGGCCTCGGTGGCTTTACGCGTGGCGACTTCGGTTCCTTCGGTAAAAACCAGTTCCGGCGGTAATTGCGCCGGGCGGGTGATGGCAGTTGGTTTGGTCAAAGGCCGGTTAGGCAGTGTTTGCTTCATTTTGGCAATTTGTTGCGATTCATCAGGCAAAAGTTCGCGTCCTTTTTTCATTTTTTCTAAAAAATACTCGGCCAAATCCTTGTCCAGTGATGATAAAACAAAATCTAAATCATCTTGTGTTTTTTTATCAATTCCCGGAACATCAAAACCGAGTTTTTTCATTATTTCCACATATTCGTCGTGTTTGGCAGGGGATCCATGAGAGTCGGATTTATTTTCATTTTTGCCATAATGCAGGCCTTTGGTGCCATGGCACAACACCACTGTCGGATGATCATTTTTAAACCCTTCTTTGGCTTTTTTATACGCCTCCAATAATTCCGCGATATTGTGGCCGTTCACTTCAATCACATTCCAGCCCAGTCCAAGCCAATGATTGATATATGGAGTGGAAATCACTTCATTAATGTTGCCGTCAATGCCGAAATGATTGTAATCCAAAAGAACAATTAAATTGGCCAGTCCCATGGTGTTGATCATGTTGCGCGCTTCGTATGTCATGCCTTCTTCGGTTTCCGCGTCGCCCATTAAAATCCAGACCTTGGTGGAGAGTCCGCAAGAGCGGTGCAGGGCGGCGAGCCCGGCGGCGGCCGAGAGTCCATGGCCGGATGAACCGGTGGAAACATCAGCCAGTGGAAAAGACGATTCCACATGTCCGGAAATTCCATCGCAGCGGCGGAATTTTAACAAACATTCCGGCAGAAGAGCGTTGATTTTTTTCGCGTCAAATTGAATGCCCGCGCGTTTTATAGATTCATAAATCAGAGCCAGTGTGCCATACAGCAAAGGAGTGCAGTGGCCGGCTGACCAAACCAAGCGATCACGGCTGGGATTTTTCGGGTCAAGCGGGTCAAAAGCATACAGTCCGCTCAATAGCAGGGCTAAAAGCTGTTCCACTTTGGAAGATGAACCGCCCGGGTGTCCGGAGCGCGCTGATTCAATGGCGATAAAAGCAAAAGCGCGGATGAGTGACGCAAGTTTGGAATTTTTTTCTTCATCAAGCCGCGTAAAAAGCGAGGCGGCCGAACCCTGAAGATTGAGATGAATCGGGTCGGTGTTGGGCATATTTACTTTTTATTTAAAAAATTTACGGCTGACAGAGCGGCGGTTGCCCCCATTCCGGCCGCCACGATAATTTGTTTGTAGGCCGTGTCAGTCACATCACCGGCTGCAAAAATTCCCGGCACATCAGTCGCGCTGTTTTGATCAACCATAATTTCTCCTTTGGTATTTTTTTTCACCAAATCAATAAAATCGGCGTTGGGTTCCCAACCGACGTGAACAAAAATGCCGTTCACTGTGATTTGTTGTGTTTGGCCGGCTGCATCTTCGTATTCCACTCCGGTAACGGATTTTTCACCGAGTATTTTTTGCGTTGTGGCACGTGTCAAAACAGTTATTTTGGAATGTTTTTTCACTTTTTCAATTAAAACCGCTTCACCTTTGAATTGTGGATTGCGATTTAGAAAAAATACCTGCGCGGCGATTTCTCCCAGCATCAAAGCCGATTCCAAAGCGCTGTTGCCCCCGCCAACCACAGCTACTATTTTATTTTTGAAAAGCGGGGCGTCACAAACAGCGCAGTAAGTGACTCCGCGGTGAAACAATTCTTTTTCCCCGGGTACTCCCAGATGGCGCGGATGAACGCCGGTGGCTACAATCACGGTTTTGGTTTCGTAGGTTTTTTCTTTGTCTGAAAAATTTTTGGCAGTCACGACAAAATAATTATCTTTTTTCTCTATTTTTTTTGCCAGCCAACCCTCGTCTACGGAAACATTATTGTATTTCAATTGTTCCTTGAATTTTTCCGCCAATTCCAATCCGCCGACTTTTACATAGCCGGGATAGTTTTCAATAATGTCAGTGGTGGCGATTTCTCCGCCAATGTCGCCGGCGATTAATTTAATATCCAGCTGACGGCGAGCGGCGTAAATGGCGGCCGTGACTCCTGCGGCTGAACCGCCGAGAATTATAAGGTCGTGCATATTAAAAATATTTATTTTTAATAATATCTACTTTTTCCTCCACTTCCTCCATTTTTAATAGCGGTGTTAGGCCGGATTTGGTAATTAAGTCAATAATAATTTTAATAAAATGTTTCACGCCCGGGATAATGTGTTTATTTTGGTCTTCAGAATAGGAAAAACGCAAGTGTCCCGACCCACCCTCGCCAAAATCACTTCCGGCCAAGGCCGCCAAGCCGTTTTCATACAAAAGCCAGTGCGAAAATTCTTTGTCAGTGGAAATTGATAAATCATTTTTCACATAGTGCAGTTCCAGAATTTTGGCAATGTTGGGAAAATCGTAAAAGGCCCCCTCAACATCGTTTGGCGCGACATATGGGGAGAGCAAGCGCAAAGCCTCTACCAAAAATTTGCCTTTTTTTTCGTAAAGCGCCACGTCTGATTTGATGATCTCGGCGATTTTATCAGCCACGCACGGGTAAAGACATTTATCCAATTCAATGTCTCCGTAAATTGCTCCGGCCGTGATTTGGTCAACGCGATTAACACAACTCCATTTATTAATGGCTAATTGTCCGAAAATTTTAATCAGCCATTCTGGCGCCACGGCAAAGCCCAAGCGCCAGCCGGTCATGGCGTAATTTTTGGAAAAACCATTTAAATTTATGGTGTAATCCAGCATTCCGTGCACTGTCAGCAAACTAAAATGTTCTTTATTGAAAATTATTTGGTCATAAATATCATCAAACAGCACCATGAAATTGTGTTTTTTAGCCAGTTTAGCAATGGCTTCCAATTTGGCGCGGGGCATTACCATGCCGGTTGGATTTTGCGGCGTATTTACCACCAGCAGTTTTATCTTTTTTCCGGATTGTAGAATTTTTTCCAAATCCTCAATAAAAAATTCCAACACCTGCGTGTCAGAGTTGTGGCGCGCGAGCCAAGGCAGATAATTTCCATGAGAATAAAATTTGGCCAGTGATTCGTAAATTGGATAGCCCGGATTTTGGCCCACCACATAGTCCCCTGGCGTGAGGAGTGTTTGCATGGTCAATTCAATCACCGGTTTTCCCCCTGGAGTGAGGATAATGTTTTCCGGTTTTATTTTCACCCCGCGCGTTTTGGTCCAATGTTTGGCGATATTCGCGCGCACTTGTAAATACCCTTGGAAATGGGCGTATTTTGTTTGTTTGTCTGATAAGGCCTGAATGGCGGTATTGATGATTGGCTCCGGTGTTTTTGGCCCGGTGTCGCCAATGTGAAATTTGTAAATTTGCGGAAATTTTTTGGTTTTTTCAACTGCCATTACTTCAGCCCCAAAGCCAAAAGCGGTTTCCGTGCCAAGAAGCTTCAAATCAGGATTGGTTTCAAAATCAGGCATATATTAAATGTTGCAATTCCTTTAAATGTTCGCGCGGGTTTGGATTGGCAAAAATTTCACTGCCTACATCCAGATATTCCACGCCCAAAGTCGCCAGTTGCTTGATTTCTTCTTGGTGTACTCCGCCGTCAACTGCCACAGGCATTTGCGGATATTTGTTTTTAAATTCTTTAATTTTATTCAGTGTCTCCGGAATAAACTTTTGTCCCTGTTTGCCCGGTGTTACAGCCATAAAAAGGATTAAATCAGCCTGATAGGCCAAGGCCTCCAAATTTTCCAATCCTGTGTCGGGATTAACAGCCACGCCGGCGTCAAAACCATAGGCCTCAATATGCTTGATAACGGCTATGGGAATTTTTGCCGCTTCAAAATGAAAAATTATTCTTTTGACATTGGATAAATCATACCATTTTTCAATCTCCGTGGTTGGGTCAGTCACCATTAAATGCAGTTCATATTTTAAATTGGTGATTACGGTTTTGATTTCTTCAGCCGCTAAAGTTTTTTGCGGGACAAAAATGCCATCGGAAACATCAATCTGCACCCAGTCAGTTGCGCCTTCCATTTGTTTGATTTGGGTTTTGAATGTTTCTAAATTATCAGTCAAAATGGCAGGAATTATCTTTGGCATATGTGTTGGCACGCTCGGCTTTTAAATTTTTTCCAATTTTTCAATTCTTCTTTTATGCCTTTCATCTTCTGAAAACGGAGTTTCTAAAAAATGCCGTGTGATTGCTTGCGCGTAGTCGGGTTGGAGCACGCCGCCGGCCAAACACAAGATGTTGGCATTCAAATGTTCGCGCGCTTTTTTGGCTGATTGTATATTGTAGCCCAAAGCCGCGCGAATACCTTTAATTTTATTCGCGGCCATGCAAATTCCATTGCCCGATCCGCAAATTAGAATTCCCAAGGCATCGGCTGTTTCCAAAACTTTGGTTGTCACTTTTGTAGCCGCGTCAGGATAGTCATCTTTTAGGTCAATCGGCCCTGGAGTTAAATCATCCGGCAGATATTCGTTAAGTTTTAAAAAATCCTTAATTTTCTCCTTTAATTCAAAGCCTGCGTGGTCCGCGCCTAAATATATTGTTTGAGGCATAAATGTATGGGTTAGTATTTCTTTTATTCTATCAGATGACAGGGCTTGTGCCAAGCCGTGTTGTGGTTGCAAAAAATAAGTTAAAATGATAAACTGAATTCATTAAATATGTACAANNTTTGAGAAATCAGTGGAAAGCCGGCCTGCTAGCAAGCCCTATGTTTTTTATGATGGCCCGCCGTTCGCGACAGGACTCCCGCATTACGGGCATATTGTTGCCTCTTTGATGAAAGATGTTGTTCCGCGCTATTGGACTATGCGCGGATTTAGAGTTGAACGCAAATGGGGCTGGGATTGTCACGGTTTGCCGATTGAAAATATCATTGAAAAAGAATTGAGTTTGAAAAGCAGAAAAGATATTGAGAATTTTGGTGTTGATAAATTCAATCAGGCCTGTCATTCTGCTGTTTTGCGTTACGCAAAAGAATGGAAAAAAACCATCAGACGAATCGGTCGCTGGGTGGATATGGAAAATGACTATAAGACAATGGATAAATCATATATGGAAAGCGTGTGGTGGGTTTTTAAACAATTGTGGAATCAGAGCTTGATCTATAAAGGCCATAAATCAATGCACATTTGTCCGCGTTGCGTGACTCCACTTTCCAATTTTGAAGTGACGCAGAATTATAAAACTATAAAAGATATTTCAGTGACTGTAAAATTCAAAGTAAAAGATGCCAAAGAAAAATTAGGCATGGACGGCGATGTTTATATTTTGGCTTGGACAACAACTCCATGGACTTTGCCGGGTAATGTGTTGTTGGCTGTCAATAAAGAGATTGAGTATGTTGAAATAGAGGAAACAGCAAGAGTTACTATTAAAAAAATAGATTCAAATCATGAGTATGAACTTCCAAGCGACGAAAAATATATTATAGCGAAAAAAGCGCTTGTCAAAGAAGAACAAAAACTCGTACCTAATAATGTTTTGAGTCAAATATACATCTATAATGGTCAAAATTATAGAATAGTCAAAACAATAAAAGGCGCGGATCTTGTAGGATTAAAGTATGAACCGCTTTTTCCCTATTTTGCGGATACACCAAATGCTTTCAGGGTGATGGCGGCTGATTTTGTGTCAACTGAAGAGGGCACCGGAGTGGTTCACATTGCTCCGGCTTTTGGTGAGGACGACTATAATTTAGGCAAAAAAGAAGGCCTGCCGCTCTTTCAGCATGTTTCTATGGACGGTAAGTTTATTCCAGCAGTGGCGGATTTTGCAGGGCAAGAGGTTAAGCCGATTGAAGACACATCTAAAACAGATGTGGAAATAATAAAGTGGCTGGCGAAAGAAAAAAAACTATTCAGCAAAGAAAAAATAGAACACAGCTACCCACATTGCTGGCGCTGTGATACCCCGCTTTTAAATTATGCCACTAGCAGTTGGTTTGTTAAAGTGCCGGAATTGAAAGAACAATTATTGAAAAATAATCAGCAAATTAAATGGGTGCCGGCAAGCATCAAAGAAGGCCGATTTGGTTTGTGGCTGGAAGGAGCTCGCGATTGGGCGGTTTCGCGCAATCGTTTTTGGGGCGCGCCTTTGCCTATTTGGGAAAATGAAGATGGCGAAGTTATTTGCATTGGCAGTGTTCAAGAGCTTGAGGATTTAACCGGCGAAAAAGTCGGCGACTTGCACAAACATATTATTGACAAGTTAATTATTAAAAAAGAAAATAAAATTTATCATCGCGTGCCCGAAGTTTTGGATTGTTGGTTTGAATCAGGCAGTATGCCTTATGGCCAGATGCATTATCCTTTTGAAAATAAGGAAAAATTTGAAGCCGGTTTTCCGGCCGAGTTTATTGCTGAAGGACAGGATCAAACCCGAGGCTGGTTTTACACTTTGCATGTTTTAGCCACTGCCTTGACTAGCGGCAAAAAGCCGGTTATATCGGTGAAAGAGAGTCAACCGGCTTTTAAAAATGTGATTGTTAATGGAATTGTTTTGGCTGAAGATGGCAAAAAAATGAGTAAGCGGTTAAAAAATTATCCCGAGCCGGAAATTGTTTTGGAAAAATATGGCGCTGACGCAATGCGCTATTATTTGACATCTTCGCCTGTAATGGAAGCGGAAAATTTGAATTTTTCGGAAATTGGCGTGCGCGAGGCGTATAACAAAATAGTTAATACATTATGGAATGTCGTGGAATTTTATAAAATGTATGAATCGGCTAATTTTTTTGGCGTAGACAGCAAAAATGTTTTGGACAAGTGGATATTATCCAAACTACATTTATTGATTAAAGATATAACCAAAGGAATGGATAATTATGAATTAGTTACGGCGAGTCGTCCAATTTTAGATTTTATTGCTGATCTTTCACAATGGTATTTACGCCGTTCGCGCGACAGGTTCAAAGGCGATGACGAAACGGATAAACAAGCGGCTTTGGCCACTTTGCGCGAGGTTTTAATGATTTTGTCAAAATTAATGGCGCCATTCACGCCTTTTATCGCGGAAAAAATCTATTTGACATTTGGCGGGGCAAAAGAAAGCGTGCATTTGGAAGATTGGCCGAAAGCAGAAGAGAAATTGATTGATGAGAAAATTTTGACTGAGATGGCGGTGGCGCGAAAGATTGTGGAAATGGGTTTGGCCTTGCGGGCGGAAAATGGTGTTAAAGTGCGCCAGCCATTGTCGCGCTTGCAGGTAGGGGGCGGCGAATTGTCCGAGGAATTGCAACAAATTGTGGCTGATGAGTTGAATATTAAAAAAGTGGAGATGAATAAAAAAGGCACTGAATTGAAAGTGGAGTTGGATGTGAAAATTACGCCTGAATTAAAAAAAGAAGGACTCGCGCGTGAGATTATCCGCACTATCAATCAAAAACGCAAGGAATCAGGCCTGACTATTAACGACAAAGTTATTGTTAAATATCAAACCGATGATAAATTGTTGCGAGAAGTGTTTGTGGAATTTAATGATGAAATAAAAAAGAGCGTCTTGGCAAAAAAGTTGGAAGAAGGCAATGGCGAGAAAATGGAAATTGATTGGGCGTCGGCGGAGATTAAGATTGAGAAAATATAAAAACACTGGATTTAAAAAATCTCGGTCTAATTGACTGAGATTTTTGTTTATCTTTTTATCCCAAACCAAAATAAAAAATCTCTCGCAAAGCTGGGATGAACAAAATTGTTGCCAGAGCCGCCACAGTCAGGCCGGAAATGCCCAAAAGCAGGGGATTGCTTTTCACTTGCCGCCACTCGCGAGTCAGTAAAATTACAAGTACTTGAGAAATTACAAGCGAGCTGAAAGCCAAAGTGCGCCCGAGCACGATATTGTTTCCATATATAGCCGCCCAATAATACAAACCAAAGCTAATAACTAAAATACTAACGCCGCGCAAAAGAATTTGTTTGATATGCTTGCGATTGATCAACGGTTCATTTGCCGGTCGTGGCAATTCGTTCATCAGACCGTGTCGCGCTTTTTCTCTGTCAAATCCTAGTACTGCTGCTGGATCAGCGATAAATTCTAAAAAAATTATATGAATTGGAAAAAAAATCAATGGTTGGCCAAAAAAGAGCGGGAAAATTGCCAAGCCGACAATCGGCAAATGAAATGAAACAAGAAAAATAAATGCCTGACGCAGATTGTCAAAAATGCGGCGGCCTTCTTTTACCGCTGTCACAATAGTGGCGAAATTGTCATCCAAAAGCACCATACCGGCAGCCGCCCGCGCCGCTTCCGTGCCTCTTTGTCCCATGGCAATGCCCAAGTGGGCTTTTTTTAATGCCGGCGCGTCATTTACTCCATCGCCGGTCATGGCCACGATTTCTCCTGCTGATTGCAAGGCCTCCACGATCATAAATTTTTGTTCCGGTTCAATGCGGGCGAAAATTTCATGGCGCAAAACAATTTCTTTGAGTGCAGCCGGTGATAAATTTTTTAAATCATCTCCGGTAATAATTTCTTCGTGATGTTTCAAGCCAATCTGCTCGGCAATAGTGTGAGCCGTGAGCTTGTTATCGCCTGTAATCATAATTACGCGAATGCCCGCTGTTTGGCAGGCGGCAAGCGCTTCTTTTACTCCCTCGCGCGGCGGATCGCTCATGGCCAAAAGTCCAATAAATTGTAAATCGCGTGTGGCAATTTTTTCTCCAATCGCGCAAGGACGTTCAGCAACTGCAATCACGCGCCAGCCCTTTTGAGTCATTTTTGATAAAACATTTTCTGTTTTGTCTTTTTCTTCTTTTGATAAAACACAATGAGTGAGTACTGCTTCCGGAGCTCCGGCAGTGTATTGAAAACAGGCGCCGGATTTTTCTTGCCATAAATGATGCACCATTTTGGTTTGGGTGCTAAAAGTGCCGTCTTGAATCAAAGTGTTTTCTTCATAAATCGCGGCCGTGTCCAATTTCAATGTTTTGGCAAACCGTTGAACCTCAACCTCCATTGGGTCAACAGCCACTTGTTCCAGGGACAACAGGGCTGATTTAATTAGATGTGTGAAATGGTCATTGCGCGTTTCTTCTTTAACACTATATAAATGGTCGCGAGTATAGATTTGTTCCAAAGACATTTGGCCTTTGGTTAATGTGCCGGTTTTATCAGAGCAAATCACCGTGGCCGAGCCCAGCATTTCCACTTTAGCCATGTCGCGCACCAGTGTTTGCTGTCGTGCCAGTCGCCACACGCCCATAATTAAAAAGACGCTGAAAACAATTGGAAATTCTTCCGGGATTAAAGAAATGGCCATGGTTATGCCGCCCAATAGCCCGGCCACAAGGCCATATTTGAAAGAAAGCAAGATACCGACACTCACCGCGACCAAGAGCGCTGCCATAGCCACATAACGCACCAGCTGATTGATTTTTTTTTGCAATGGAGTTGCCTCTGATTTGATGCGGCCGACCAATGTTTCCAAGTGGCCGTAAGTTGTTTTTTCACCGGTTGTGAGAATCAGCATATTGCCCTCGCCCTGCACTGCCACTGTGCCTTGCCATAGTTGGTGTTCGCGGTTAATTTTTTCCCGCGCTGTTGGCGCTTCGGATTTGGCCACAGCCAATGATTCGCCTGTGAGCATTGATTCGTCAATCATTAGTCCCGGCGATTTTAGTAAAATTCCATCAGCCGGGATTTTATCGCCGGCTGTGAGATATACCAAATCTCCTGGCGCTAAAAATTTAATTTCCAGTTTTTGCGTTTTTCCATCGCGCCAGACCATGCAATAGGTTTCCATTATTTTATCCAGCGCTTCCAAAGTTCTGTCCGTGCGCTGTTCTTGGAAAAATTCCATGAGCATGATTGGTATGATTGAGCCAAGCAAAATAGCGGTTTCCAAAAATTGGCCGACAAAAAAATATACTCCGGCGCCGGCGATTAAAAACAGCATCATTGGTTCGGTGGCAATGTGCCAAGCGCGTTGCCAGCCATTTTTCTTTTTGGTTGGCTTGCGGCGGTTGGGGCCGAATTCTTGCAGGCGCGCCGCGGCTTCGGCTGAAGAAAGTCCTTTGTATTCGTGTCGAGTGGGGAGGATTTGGGTTAAAAGTTCTTGGGACATAGTGAGTATATTTTAGCAGAAAGTGAGGGTTTTGGGCAGGGGGTGGTTGCCTTTTTCATCTTTTTTTGCTAAAATAAAGAGCATAAACTCTTTGATATCTGCGCTCGCTTGGAAGAGCAAATAAATTTGTTCTTCTCTCGTTCGCTTGATAATAAATTCACTATGACAATACAACAAATCTACGATTTGGCTCTGAAAATGGGCATGAAAGCCGACCCTCGCGGGGAAGCGGGAGTGAAGAAATATCTGGCCAAAATCAAAAAGCAGTATGAATCACTATCGGCCAGCGAGAAAAAGTATTTTGACCAAACTAAATTGGTTGATCCATACGCTGATTCTAGTATTCATTTGGTTGATAAACCAAATGCCGAGGTGCGCGGAGTAATGGTGGGCGTTGATATTGGCGTGAGTGAGCTATTGCTCGCCGAGGAATTGCGCGATCGCGGGGAAAAAATTGATTTGGTTTTGGGGCATCATCCCATTGGCAAGCCCTTGGCTGAATTGCACGAGGTAATGGATTTGCAGGTGGACAGTTTTGCCAAACAAGGCGTGCCTGTGCATGTGGCCGAGAGTTTGATGCAGGAGCGCATCAGTGAAGTTGGGCGCAGTGTGCACGCGGCCAATCACTATCGCGAGATTGACGCCGCGCGATTGCTCGGTTTGAATTTAATGAACATTCACACTTTGACTGATAATTTGGTGCAGGAATTTTTAACTGATTTTTTCAAAAAGAAAAAATTGGAAACAGTTGGCGATGTCATGGACGCGTTGTCAGAACTGCCTGAATATCAGGAAGCCAAGCGGCGCGCCAGCGGGCCGCAAATCACCAGCGGCCGCGCGGGCAATCGCGCCGGCAAGGTGTATGTGGACATGACCGGCGGCACCAATCCATCGGATAAAATTTTTCAAGAATTATCCAAAGCCGGTGTGAGCACAATAGTCGGCATGCATTTGAATGAAAAAAGTTTTGCTGAAGCCAAAGGCGCGTTTTTGAACATTATTATTGCCGGCCACATTGCTTCGGATTCTTTGGGTTTGAATTTATTTTTGGATGAGTTGGAGAAAAAAGGCATTAAAATTATTCCTTGCTCCGGATTGATTCGCGTGAGCAGGGTGAAGAAATAGTTATGATTTCATACTTGGAGGGCAAAATTATTTCGCGCGGGAAAAATTCTTTTGTGATTTTGACCGCCTGTGGCGTGGGTTATGAAGTAAAAGTCGCGCCAGATTTGTTGTTGCAACACAGTGTTGGCGACTCCATTAAAATTTTTACATATTTGCAAGTACGTGAAGACGCTCAAGATTTGTATGGTATTTCTTCCGGCGAAGAATTGGCTTTTTTCAAAACATTGGTGTCAGTTTCGGGCGTCGGGCCAAAGAGCGCTTTGTATATTTTGGCTTTGGGGTCTTTGGCGGAAATCAAAAGCGCGATTGTTCATGGGGATTTGACCTATTTGACCAAGGTCTCCGGCATTGGCAGAAAAATTGCCGAGCGCATTGTGGTGGAGTTGAAAGATAAATTGGAGAAAACCGACGGGGCAGCAGGCGGTAGGGACTCTTCCAAATTGGGCGATGTTGTGGAGGCATTGGTGGAAATGGGCTATTCATTAAATCAGGCGAGGGACGCGGTGAAAGCGATTAAAACCGATGGCGACGCGTCAAAAGTTTTGAAAGAAGCGTTGAAAGTGTTGAATAAAAAATAGTATGGAATGCCGACTGGTTGATGATAAAGAGCAATGGGATAAATTTGTGGCTGGGCAATCGCGTGCCCAGTTTTTGCAATCATGGGAATGGGGAGAATTTCAAAAGGAGTTTGGTCGACGCGTATGGCGCGCGGGCGTATTTGATGAGGCGGAACAAATTGGCGCCGCGCAAATTATTGAACATCATTTGGGTTTGGGAATGGGATATTTGTATTGCCCGCGTGGGCCAGTAGGGGAATTACACTTGGCGGAAATGGCGGAATTTATTAAAAAAGGCGTTATTAATTATGGGCATGTTTTTTTTCGGTTTGAGCCGTTATCCTGCCATCCTGAGCGAAGCGAAGGATTCATTGTTCGTGTTCCTTCAATCCAACCAACCAACACTTTATTGTTAGATTTAAGCAAATCCGAAGAGCAACTGCTCGCGGAAATGCATCAGAAAACCAGATACAATATACGATTGGCTGAAAAAAAAGAATTGGAATTCAGTGATAGTAAAATTGGGTTTGATGTTTTTTGGCGTTTGATGAAAGAAACCGCTCGTCGTGATAAAATTAAATTGCACACCAAAAAATATTATCAATTAATGTTACAAATTGTCAGTTGCCAGATTTTGGTAGCGAATTATCAAAACAAAATGCTGGCTGGAGGTATTTTTATTGGTTTTGGAGACACTTTTACTTATGTTCATGGCGCGTCGGCAAACGAGCATCGCGATTTAATGGCACCATATTTTATGCATTGGCGCGCGATTCAATTTGCCAAACAAAATGGTTATCAGTATTATGATTTTGGCGGTGTTAATCCCGATGATGAAAAAGATTTTGATTTTAGAACGAGTTGGGCTGGGATTACTCGCTTCAAGCGCGGGTTTGGCGGGGAAATTTTTAGTTTTGCGGGCGCTTACGAATTGCCGTTCCAGCCGAAAATGTATAAATTATTTCAGCAAATAAAAAAAATACGAAAATTGATTTAATGCCTCCATCGTTCAATGGATAGGACGCAAGATTCCGGATCTTGTAATAGAGGTTCGACTCCTCTTGGAGGCAAAAATTAAATTTTATGTCTCAAATTTTTTCAATTATCGCGCCGTTGTTTCTCGTAATTTTTGTAAGTGCTTTGCTTCAGCGCTGGATGAAAATCGGGGAAAATTGGTCACAAGTTTTAAATGAGCTGGCTCTTAAAATTGGTTTGCCGGTTTTGATTTTTTCCGCTCTGGCCAAGACAACTTTTTCTTTTTCCGAACAATCAATTTTGATAATTTTCAATTCCATTTTCATAATCGCGACTTTTGTATTCGCTTTTTTATTGGGAAAAATTTTGCGATTGGAAAAGAAAATGTTTAGGACTTTTTTTCTTTGTTTGATTTTCGGCAATACTGCCTATCTTGGTATTCCGGTACTTATTCAGATATCAGGTGAAAAAATTCTTTCATCCGCCAGCTTGATTGTGGCGATTTATTTATTTTGGATATTTACTCTTGGCATTGGATTTTTGGAATTTAATGATAAGCAAAAAAGAAAAAGAGATATTTTGAAAACTATTTTTGTTGATTTGGTAAAAAATCCGCTGTTGGCAGCAGTGGTGTTGGGCATACTTGTCGCGAGTTTCAAAATTATTTTGCCATCTGTTTTAACAAAGTCACTGGACATGATTACAGCGTCTGTAACGCCGACAGTGTTGATCGTCATCGGGCTTTTTATCGGCAGATCAAAAATTGGAAAAATTATAGATTGGGTTCCGGCGTTGTTATTTTCACTGGCGACACTCATCATCTTGCCGGCCGCATTTTATTTTGGCGTAAAATTTTTAGGATTTTCTCCATCGCTGTTTTTTCCGTCAATAATTCAAGCCGCCATGCCTTTGGCCATTACTCCGTTTGCATTGTCTGACAAGTTCGGATTGCACAAAGAATTTATCGCTCGTTCTATTGTTTTAAGCACTATTTTATCAATCATTTCATTGCCTTTTTGGATTTCAATTCTATCCGCGACTTGACAGTTTTCCGGATTTGTGGTATACTTAATTAATCATTACTCTCCAGGTTGGATAAAGATTGTTTCGCGCTCATAAATTCGCGCGGCATATTCTCTATTTAATCTCTCTTAATTTAAGGAAAAACAACTGTTTTTCCAACTCTTATTTATGACAACTCATTTTTGGTCTGGACAAAAACCGCGAACAAGCGGAGCTCGTCCAACCACATCGACTCATGCCAAATCAGGCATGTCTCACATTCGACCTTTGGCCGGACCGCGTCCAGCGTCCCATCAAGTCGCTACGCAACCACATCGCTCTGAATCAGGAAACGACCGTCTTAGAATTATTCCTTTGGGCGGCTTGGAAGAAGTTGGCCGCAACATGACCATTTTTGAATATGGTAATGATATTGTAATTGTGGATATCGGTTTGCAATTTCCAGAGGAAGACATGCCCGGTATTGATTATATTATTCCGGATATTAATTATCTGAAAGGAAAAGAAAAAAATATCCGCGGAGTGATTATTACGCATGGTCACTATGATCATATTGGCGGAGTTCCGCATTTGGTTGGCAAACTTGGTAATCCGATTATTTACACCGCGCCTTTGACAGCCGGCATTATGCGCAAACGACAGGAAGAATTCCGCGATGCTCCGCCTTTGCGCATTGTTTTAGTCAATGGCCAGACCAAAGTACCATTGGGTCAGAATTTTGTTTTTGAACCGTTTCACATCAATCACAATATCTCGGACGCTTTTGGCGTGGCGCTATCCACTCCTTTGGGATTGGTTCTGCACACCGGTGATTTTAAATTTGATTTTACTCCGGTAAATGACGAGCCGGCTGATTTGCATCGCATTGCCATGTTTGGCACTAAAGGTGTTTTGGCATTGATGTCTGAATCAACTGACGCGGAAAGTCCGGGGCACCAGATTTCGGAAAAAGTGGTTGGTGAGGAATTGGATAGAATCATTGCCGCAGCTCCCGGTCGTATTATTATTGGAACTTTCGCGTCTCTTTTAACTCGCGCCCAGCAAATTATGTCGTTGGCGGAAAAAAACAACCGTAAGGTTTTTATTGACGGCCGTAGCATGATTAACAATATTGAGATTGCTCACGAGCTTGGATATATGAAATACAAGCCCGGCACAATTATTGAAGAGGGCGAGGTTAGAAAAATTCCCGATGAAAGATTGATTGTTGTTTGCACAGGCGCGCAAGGCGAGAAAAACGCGGTGTTGATGCGCATTGCGAACGAAGAACATAGATTTTTAAAGATAAAACAAAATGACACTATTATTTTTTCTTCTTCCGTTGTTCCGGGCAATGAACGAACTGTGCAAAGTTTGAAAGACACTTTGGTGCGACATGGCGCGCGGGTGGTGCATTCCAAAATGATGGATGTGCACGCCGGCGGCCATGCCAAGCAAGAGGATTTGAAATTAATGATGCGTTTGACCAAGCCAAAATATTTTATTCCAATTCACGGCAATCGTTTTATGTTGCAATCGCATGCTGATTTGGCCGCTTCAATTGGTATTCCCAGAGAAAATATCTTTGTAGCTGATAATGGACAAGTAATGGAGTTTGATAAAAAAGGCGCGCGCTTAACAACTGAATATGTTCCGTCTGAATATGTGATGGTGGATGGACTCGGAGTTGGAGATGTGTCCAATGTTGTTCTGCGTGATCGGCGCGTAATGGCCGAGGATGGCATGCTTGTGGTCATCGCCACTATTGAAAGAAAGACCGGGCGTTTGATCGGCAATCCGGATTTGATTTCGCGCGGATTTATCTATATGAAGGAAAACAAGGATTTGGTGGAAAAGACGCGTATGCGCGCCAAAAAATTATTGCGTGACGGCGATCCACGTTCACCGGCCTTTGCCGAATTCATTAAAAACAAAATTCGCAATGATTTGGGGCAATTCCTCTATACTCAAACCAAACGCCGGCCTATGGTCTTGCCGGTGATTATTGAGGTATAATATACTCATATGTCCACATCTCGTCTTTTCTCCGGCATTCAGCCGTCAGGCATAATTCATTTGGGCAATTATCTTGGGGCCATTAAGCAATGGCTGGAATTGACCAAAAAATACGATAGTATTTTTTGTATTGTGGATTTGCACGCCTTGACTGTGAGGCAAAAATCAGCAGAATTAAGGAAAAATACGATTGAATTGGCTAAAATTTATTTGGCTCTGGGGCTTGATCCTCAAAAATCAACAATTTTTATCCAATCGCAAGTGTCTGAACATACCGAGCTGGCTTGGATTTTAAATACTTTGGCAAAATTGCCGGAATTGGAGCGCATGACGCAGTTTAAAGACAAGTCCATTGCGCATAAAGAAAATATTAATGCCGGTTTGTTCACTTATCCGGTTTTAATGGCGGCTGATATTTTGTTGTATGACACGGCCGCGGTGCCGGTTGGTGAAGACCAAAAACAACATGTGGAATTGGCGCGCACACTGGCGCGGCGATTTAATGAATATTTTGGCGAAACTTTTGTTATTCCCGAGTCCTTGATACAAAAACAGGGCGCGCGGATTATGGGATTGGATGACCCGTTAAAGAAAATGAGCAAGAGCGCGGTTTCTTCTTTTAATTTTATTGCTCTAACTGATGACGCGAAAACAGTTGAGAAAAAAATCGCTCGCGCTGTGACTGATTCCGGCAGAGAGGTTGTTTCCGGTTCTGACAAACCCGCGCTCACCAATCTTTTAACAATCCATTCTTTATTAAAAAATCAAACTATTGCGCAATCCGAAAAGGAATTTGTGGGCCAGGGCTACGCGGATTTTAAAAAAGCGTTATCGTTGGAAATCAATAAATTTTTACAGCCAATTCAGAAAAAAATATCCGCCACGGATGACAAGACAGTATTGAAAATTTTATTTGATGGACAGTCGCGCGCTAAAAAATTAGCAGAGAAAAAGATGAAGGAAGTGAAAGAAAAAGTTGGTTTAATTTGACCAGATTGGCCGCGTGTTGTATAGTATCTTTATGAAAATAGCTGTATATAACTTGAATAGCAATAATAATAACTCCGCTTTGAGTCGGAGGGCTTTCTGATTGCGCTGAAAATTGTAGCATCAGACCCCTCCGACTGCTCGGAGGGTGTTTTAATTTTAGGGATTGGCAACAGGCTTTTGGCGCCAATTTTCTCGGGTAGTTTAATGGTAAAACGCCTCGCTGTTAACGAGGATAGTGAAGGTTCGATTCCTTCCCCGAGAGATTTGCCGCGGAACAAATTATTTATTTAATGTGGTCACCCACTCAAACATATGCCAAATCAGATTTTAGGCCAGGAGGAAGTATTGGCGCTCTGCCAAAAACATAATGTCAAATTTATTGATTTGCAGTTCACGGATTTACTTGGCCAGTTGAAAGCCGTGACTATTCCGGTTTCCAAACTGCCCGAAGCCATTGAGTACAATATTTGGTTTGACGGGTCGTCAATTGAAGGGTTCGCGCGGATTTTTGAAAGCGATATGTATTTGAAACTGGATTTGAACACTTTCGCGATTGTGCCGTGGACTAATGGTTTATTTAAAGACGATTCCATCAAACATTCGATAACGGCGCGGATTATTTGCGATGTTTTTACTCCGTCCGGCGAGCCGTATGCCAGCGACCCGCGATATATTTTGAAAAAACAGATTGCCCGCGCGAAACAAATGGGCTATACCTATTATGTCGGACCGGAAATGGAATTTTTTCTTTTGAAACGGGATTTTAATGGCCATATTGCGAAAGAGCCGCATGATCAGGCCGGCTATTTTGATCAAGTGATGGATAAAGCCGGTGAAGTAAGAAAAGAAATGACGCGCGCGCTTCAGGAATTAAATATTGATGTTGAGGCCTTGCATCATGAAGTGGCGAGTGGCCAGCAGGAAATTGATTTTAAATATACTGATGCCCTGAACGCGGCTGATAGCGTGGTTACCCTAAAATACGCGTTGAAAAATATTGCCGCGCATTACGGATTGCACGCCACTTTTATGCCCAAACCATTTTTCGGCATCAATGGCTCGGGCATGCATGTGCACCAAAGTTTGTTTCAGGACGACCAGAATTTGTTTTTTGACCCGGTTGATGAGTACGGATTATCAGTTTTGGCGCGGCATTTTATCGCCGGACAATTAAATCATGTGAAAGCGCTTTCGGCGATTCTTAATCCTTTGGTAAATTCGTACAAGCGTCTGGTGGCCGGGTATGAGGCGCCGGTGTATTTGAGCTGGGGACGCACCAATCGTTCGGCTTTGATACGGGTGCCGCGCATCAATCCGCAAAAACCTAAGGCCACGCGCTGTGAGTTGCGCTCACCAGACCCTTCGTCCAATCCATATTTGGTTTTTGCCGGCATGCTCGCCGCCGGTTTGGACGGCATTGAAAAAAAGAGTGTTTGCCCTGCGCCAATGGAGGAAAATGTCTATGAATTGACTGAAATGGAAAAAGTCAGCCGCGGCATTGAAACTTTGCCGCCGGATTTGTACGGCGCTTTGCATGCTTTGGCTAAAGATGAGACAGTAAAAAGCGCGCTGGGCGAAGATGTATTTAAAAAATATTATGATATTAAGATGCAAGAGTGGGATGAATTTCGGATTGCCGTCACCGAGTGGGAAAAAGAGAGATATTTGGAGATGTATTAAAAATTGATTCAAAAACGCCTTCGATTATCGGAGGCGTTTTTTTAGATTTGTTAAATCAAAAAATCCAAATAATTATCGCGGTTCACTGTTTGAAATTTTGAGCCAGGATAGTTTTTGATAAATTCCTC
>DOQH01000015.1 GCA_003514455.1 Candidatus Magasanikiibacteriota bacterium | reverse complement strand
TTTGTTCTTGACTGGGTTGGCGGCGCGGTTTTGCGTTTTGATAGTTCGGCCGGCAAAGTTTTTTATCTGGATAATTTGGTCGGCAAACAAATGAACGAAAATGTTTATGTTGTGAAGGATTCTTGGAAAACGCCGTCTGCTTGCGATAATGTTTTGGACGATGAATTTGGCCAGTCGCAAGGCGGCTCGTTCACCAATCAGTATCGCTTGGTGCCGCAAGCAATGCTGGGATGTCAAAAATACACTGACAGGCAAAATCAAGAAGTGGCGGTGAAATCATTCACATCAATGTGCCGCGAAGAAGCAGTCGGGTGTGAGGAGTTTACGGATACGCATAATTCCGCGTCAAGCGAAGCAAAAATAGTTAATGCTATTTGTGAATATAGCGTTTCGCCAAATGGTCAACAACCAAAAAATGAAACTAACAGTTCAATTGATTGCCAAGACGCTGATAGCAAGACACTTTGTTCTATTCTGCCGGATCAATCCCAGTGCCGTTTTGCAATTGCCCAAAATAAATTGCCGCAACCAAAAGCTGATTTTAGTATAACTCAAGATTTAGGAACTATAACTATCCCAGCTGACAATAAAGTGTATTTGGTAAATGATAAAAATAATTATTGCTCGGCCGATCAGTTGGGCTGTGTAGCTTTGGGATCAATAAGTTACAACACAACCGGCGATGGGCAAGTTTTGAACACTGCTTATGTAAAAAATCAGACCGAGATCTACGGCCAGATTTTGTGTGAGCAGGCGGCCGAAGGATGCGAAGAATTTAAAACGATGCAAGGCGTGGCGTATTTTAAAGATCCGGCAGTGAATAATAATTTTTGCGAGTATAGAACAGTATCTGGCGCGTTTACAGTTGCCGGTTGGTATAAAAAAGGAGTTGGGTTTTGTGGAAATAAATCTTCTGATATTTGTGTAAATGATCAAGATTGCGTCGGGCCTGATAAGTGCGTATTTAATGTTCCTTGTGATTATCCTGATAAAAAATACGTAATTCTTAAAAATGGCGATATAGGATACGGTGGAATGGTAGGATTTTGCCCGGCCGAGCAAAATGGCTGTTCGGAATTTATTGACCCGATGGACACTACGCCCGCGCACGCAAGCGGCACGCCGTATTTTGTTCTCAACAATTCCAAATTGGACAGAGCCGCTTGCGGTAATCAAGCCAGTTTGCAAGAAGGGTGCGCGTTGTTTAATGAAACGAGCAAAGGGACATTGAATTGGAGCGCCTCAACCACATATAAACAGAGCGAAGCCGTTGCTCTTAATAATCAAAATAAAAGTAACAAAGTAAATCCAATTGATTGCGGCGCGGATGGAAAAAAGGGCGAGCCCAATCCTCCGAATGGTTGCGATGCAAATTCTGCCGAGGACAAAAACACCGCCAACACCATTCTCAAAGTCCAGCGCGACCGCGTGTGTGGCGAGTGGCTGGCGTGCAAAAGTTCCATGAGCGTGCGCGACGACAATGCCACCGGCGGCTGGAAAGAAATGTGCACTGAATTGGCTCCTTGCGTGGAAGCCAACAGCGAAGCCACCACCTTGACCGGCAAATGCGGCAAGTGGGCTCCTGACAATGGCAATGATAATGTTGTTAAAAGTGGCCAATTGGCCCAAATCGATTATTCAAGCCGCGCTGTCACTTGGTGGGACAATGAATATAGCGGCTATTCTTTGCCCAATGCTTACCAGATTCAGACATTGTCAGTAAATGGCAGAAATTTGGGCTATGACAACACCGGTGTATTTACTAATGGCCCAGCCCCAACGAAATCCTTGCCAGAATCCTGCCGCGGCTATGCCCAAGCAGACACGCCTGATGGAGTTTGTTCATACACCAAAGTTATCTACTCCGCTCAAAATATTGAGCCGATTACCCAATACTTTCCATACAATCAACTGCTCGGCGCCGAAGGCGTGTGTTCAGGCGGGTTTGACGAACTGGGCAATTTTAAAAAGGGCTTGTCCTGCGTTCATTCCGGCAATTGCACCGATGATAGGGTGCTAGTAAATCCTGCTGAAGCCGCGTTTGCCATCAAGGAGCATGGCACTTGTTTGTTGCAAAAACAAATCAGCAAATCCCACGGCTGGGAGGGTTATTGTTTGGATCCGGCTGCTCTTAACAGCACTGATGCCGCCACAAAGCAGTCAAAAAACTGCACCCTCTGGTATCCTCTCACCACACCATCCGGCTCGATAAGTTCCGACCACATGTATGCCAGCGCCGGTTATGTGCCTCCTTCCGGCTCTGGCAAGTATTGGTGCGTGCAGGCCAAGGGAAATGCCAACCGGACAAACGGTGTACATTATTTGTATAAATTATTTAAAGATGACCCGAGATTTTTCCCGCCGACTGACGATGGCTATAACGAAAACACTCTGTCTTTTGACAGCGGAACTTGCCAGGTCCCTAAAGTACAAGATTTAGATAATGGTCAAGCCGTAGGCGATCCGTATTGTCCTTCATTAACCCAAGCTTTTGGCACTACAATAACTAATTCTGAAATTATCAATCAAGTTCCATCGAGCACTAAAATCCATTTATCAGAAATTGTGGCTCTGGGACTGGCGCCTACCAAGACCTATGATGACAATTGGCCCGGTGAGGAGGTTCTGATTTTTCGCGATCAGCACATGGCTGATATTAAAGATATTCAACCGAATAAGCAAGATAGTGACGGTCGCTATTGGTCCGGGCCTGTTAAGGCCATTGGTCAGAAGTGGGCAATGGATGCGGTTTGGGTGGAAGATAAAAATCAACCTAAAGAAATTTCTTATGAAAGATTGGATAAAAGTTTTTGTAAAACATTTAGGGCCGGCAAAAATGCAAGTCTGATGGCCTTCAGAGCGATTTTTGACAAAGACGGAATGCTTAAAGAATTGCGCAGCAAAATTTGCGATGATGGTTCAAACAGAAGCGGTATGCGCATGGATTTGAATATATATTTAACAGAGGTTTGTACCGGCGTTAGGCAGGTAGTGGATAATGGCGATAATGCCAAGGACTCGCCGATGGGCTTTTTGGCCAAAGGCCGCACTGACAGGTTGTGGCAAGCAAGTCAGTATGCGTTGGGAAAAGATTTGACCAATGACCCGAAATTGGATTTGAAATATAATCAAATGTTCGCGCCTTTCGGTTCATTTGGCAGGATGCAGGATCCCATAGCTAAAACTATTTCCGAATATGCCACCTCCACCGTCAATGCCGTTAAACTCAATCAAGTTCGCCAGGCCGGTCTTTGGCCAATCTGGATGGCGCCTGGCGGGGCTACGCCGTTGAATTGCGAAGGAAATAATGGCGGTGATTGCGGAAATATCGGCTTATGCGCAGACGGGCCGAACAAGGATATGGTTTGCGATACGAAAAATAAAAATAAAGATAATGGGTGCGAGGAAAAAGTTGATGATGGAGTTTGCGTGGCGAATAATCTGGATAAACAAAATCAGAAAATTTGTTCAGGTACTACCAACAACGCAGGAGATTTGCTGGATTCAGGAATTGTCTGCGTTGATAGCAATGGCAATGGAGTAAGCTCGGATTGTCCATCGCCAAATAAAGGATATGGTCCATGTGATAATGGGTCTTGCAAAAGTTTCAGCAAGATTTCTTGTTCAAATAATAACGATTGTTTTGTTACAGCGTCTTCAGTAAAATGTGATTTTGTTACTGTCACTTGGTCTTGCGATGGCGGCATTAAAGACAAAGCAGTTTGCGTAAAAGACAAAGATTGCGAGGGTGGTACAACACATTATGAATGCACAACTCAAAACAACATTCGCGGCCTGTGCGTCGGCGGTAAAAATCACGGCCTGGCTTGCGGCTCGTCTTTGGATTGCCCTTCCAAGAAATACAGCGACTCTATGGATGAAACAGTGGAATACGGCGTTTGCGTGGGCAGCTCTTTGGATGATGGGAAAAGTATCCCGCCAACATATAATGTTAATGGCATTCCTGTCGGCCAATGGCGGCTGTATGAATTGTTTGTTAATAAATACGCCACTTGGTTATGGGATGATATATTGAAACGTTATGCCGATCCGGAAGGTTCTGAAGATCATTCAAATGATTGGGATGCACCAACTGTAGCCGAATGGAAAGTTAAAACCAAACCGCCCAAAGTGATAGACATTAAAGTAAATGATTCAAGCGGCACACCTCCTGTTATTGGTTCTGGCAGCACTTTTAACGCCGTGCTTCGTTTCCACGCCTATGCCGACAACGACCAGATGCCCATTGTGAGAATGGCGGTTGATTGGGGTGATGCCTCAAAGCCGTATGTGATGCAAGGGTGGTTTAAGAATAGGAAGGTGAAGTGCAATGTGCCAAGGTGGTTAGATAGTGGAGGTGAATGCACTCCGGTTGATGGTGATAAATGTCGCGTCCGCTTTGGAGACTCCTTTGATGCCTGCGAAGAAGGATTTTATCAATTCACGCATATTTATGAGTGCGTTAAAAACGGAGCTGGCTGGGATAACACCGCTAAATCCTGCAAATTCACACCCAAAGTTCAGGTGCTGGACAACTGGGGGTGGTGTAATTCCAATGATGGGAAAGGGAAGTGGAATGATTTCAAAAAAGCAGATGGAGGTGATAAAGACGAAGAAGATAAAAAATGTTTTACTGGTAGTCCAAATCCAGATGATCCGTGGACATCTTTTATGGGCACGGTTGAAGTTAAACCTTAAAGATTTAATTTCATCAATAAGAGCGGCTTTTCCAAAGCCGCTTTTTTGTAAATAAAAAAATGCCCGTGGATTAGCGCATGTTTTTTTGCGTTTTATCCGCGGGCCGACTGTTCGTCGTCATGTCACCTCCTTTCTTTGTGGCTTGTGTCGACTATTCTTCATCCGCCAGCTTGGTGCAGATGTAAGTTCCATTGTCAGCTGTTGTTTCTAGTTGACTCCCGCCGTCAAGTAGGGCATATTTATACTCGAATGAGCCGAAAGGAGGCCATTGGACATGGTCATCGCCAGGTTTGTAGTAGAGATATCCATTGAGATTTTCAATACGACAATATCCATCTCCATTGTCGTAGAATTCAAGGTTGGAGTAGTCATGCACTGAAGCAGGACAACTCCACTTCCCCACGAGCATGCACGGCAGACCCCAGCAGACCTCGGGGGGCCACTCTTCGCAGGCAATCTGTAAACAGTCATCCTTGGTGGAACAAAGTTTAGCCCCTTCAGTTTCCGGATCGTATGCATTTTTGCCGTAACAATAACAATCCTTGCCATTCATACTATCTTCCGGGCTACCGCATAGTGCCAAGTGTGGTGCGGTTTCGTCAGTAGTGATGCACTTGGTGATTTGCGCCCAATACGGCATGCACATCTCTGGCGGCTTCTTCCCGGCCTTGATAGCCTCGCAAGCGCCTGTTATCATGCTCAGCGGCGGCTTTCCAGAGCAAGTGTCGAAATTGCAGGTATCACCGGGTGGATAAATGTATCCGTCCGTCGCACTCACCCAACCATCGCCGTTGTTCACGCAGTTGTTGAGCATGCAGATTCCATTCTCAATGTACCCGCACGCCGGACACTCGTCCGAACATTTATACCCACACGCGTCAGTCTCGTAGACCGGCGATCCATTGCTCGAACTCCCGCATCCCTGCGTCAGAGCGTACAGGCACACGATGGCGATGGCCACTCCCAGTCCGAAGATGAAAGTTAGCACCTTCACCGCCGTGGCAAACGAACCATGGTTCTCGCTCCGGTATCCATTCTTGTCCAGCTTCATCTTTCTCTCCTTTTTGCCTCCACTTTTCAAGTGACGGCTTTTTCCCGCCGTTATGGCAGGATTTTGTTGTTTGTCCCTTGCCTATCGGCAAGGATTGTCAAAAGAGCAATCAGTCAACCCGACTCTCGGATCAGCCGCCCTACTTTTTACCTCCATTCGCCTATTTTGGCGTTTGGTTGTTACCTTTATTGTAACCTCTCACTCTACACCACACAAGTTGACTTGTCAAGGCGGGGGGTGGTAGAATGGGGATGGGTGAATTAAATTTAATTTTAAATTTATGGATTATTTTAATCAATCCGTTAAGATTGAGAAAGCGGCGAATTTTCTTAAATCTTTGCAAAAAAAGTGGCAAACTAGTTTTGTTTTACTTTCTTTTTGCAATGATATCCTCACTCTTAAAAAAATTAATCAGCCATCTTCCAAAACAGTCCGCCAAAATTTAAAAAAAATATCCGAAGAAATCTCTGTTCAGGATATAAAAACAGCCGTTAGTTGGGCTCGCAAATAAATATGCGAGTGGTTTTAGACACCAATGTTTTAATTTCAGCTTTATTTTGGAAAGGAAAAGCGGCCTTAATTTTGGATTTAGCAGAAAAAGGAACAATAACAGTTTGTTTAACCAAGGAAATTTTGGATGAAATTATCCGCGTTTTGAATTATCCCAAAATTTATAAACATTTGAGCAGTACCTGTTTAACTGTTAATGATATTTTGCATTATATAACAGAATTAGCCGAATTTTATCATGATGCGATCCAATTGAAAAATATGATTAAAGATGATCCTTCCGATAATAAATTTTTATCCTGTGCTTTAGCAAGCCGCGCAAAATATATCATTTCCGGTGACGCTCATATTTTGAAGCTAAAGTCTTTTGTCAATATATCAATTGTTACGCCAGCGGTTTTTTTGTCAATTTTCAAAAAATAGATATTTTTTTAAGTGAGCATTAGTAGGTTTATGGAGACGGTTCCACTAACTGTTTGGATGTTGCTGCTTATTCAAAATTATTTTACATTTTAAAAATTGTATGTTTAAACAAAGTTTGGAAATTCAAAAAATCAAACCATCCAATTTATTTTTGCAAGGTTGGAAATTATTGGCCGGAAAATTTGGGCCATTGGGCGCTGACAAGTTTGTTAGTATAATTAGAGGCGGTTTTGGCGATTCTGTTCAAGAAAGAAAAAAAATGTGGAGAGGCAGAAGTCTTAATGAAATCACGAAATTATTGGAGTAATAATTATTTTCAGCAACGCCTCCACAGCCATTCTCCGTTTCCACGCCTATGCCGATAATGACCAAATGCCCATTGTGCGGTTGGTCGCAGAGGTACCTTTAAGGGAAAGTTTGAAAACTGTCAGGTTTTCAAGTATGGGTACTATTTTAAATTTATTAGAAAAAGTATTAAAAGATTATCAAAATAAATTGAAAAAACACTACACGGTGATTTCTGAAAATCAAATTCGTCTTCGCTTTCTATAAGCAGCGTTTGAAAGTTATTGCTTGCGAGCTGAAGAAACGCAAATAGGACGCAAAAAAATAATTGTTAAAAAATTCCGTCTTT
>DOQH01000049.1:19107-20145 GCA_003514455.1 Candidatus Magasanikiibacteriota bacterium | reverse complement strand
GCTAAATCTGCTAACATATTCTTATCTATAAGCGAAGCTTGTAAATTTCGTCGGGCTTCGCAAGCCAAAAATAAATTTTTGGCTTGACTCATCCCTAGAAATTATGAAAGATTTGAATCTTTTGCAAAATCAACTGCGCCGCGCCTTGAAACAGGCGGCTGGTTTGGGATTTGCCAATCGCTTGCTTAAAAAATTCCCTGAAGCCAAAATTTATCTGGTTGGCGGCATTGTACGCGATTGGATTTTAAAGCGCGTTAGCCAAGATTATGATTTTGTAGTTTCAGGCGTGCCAACTAAAAAATTGGAAGCATTTTTAAAAACCCAAGGCCAAGTTAATTTGGTGGGGCGTCGTTTTGGCGTGTTTAAATTCACACCAAAAAAATCAACTCTGACTTTGGACATCGCTCTCCCCCGCACCGAGCATGCTTGGGGTACTGGAGGATACAAAGATGTTGAAACACAGTCGGACTGGCGATTACCTATTGAAGAGGATTTAAAACGCCGCGACTTTACGATTAACGCCATGGCTTTGGAAATGTCAGAAAAAAAATTGATTGATCCTTTTGACGGCCAAACGGATTTGAAAAAAAAACTGATTAAAACCGTTGGCAAGCCAAGGGAAAGATTTAAAGAAGATTACTCGCGAATGCTACGCGCTCTTCGTTTTGCCGCGCAACTGAATTTTACCATTGAGAAAAATACTTGGTTGGCATTGATAAAAATGATGAAAAAAATATCCAATGGTATTGTACCTGCTGAAGTTATTGCCAAAGAGTTTATAAAATCACTGATGAGCGATCCGGTAAAAACATTGGATTTATGGGGGGCCTCTGGCGCTTTGAAATATCTGATGCCGGAACTTTTAAAAATGCGAAATTGCCCGCAACCAAAGGAATTTCACGCTGAAGGAGATGTATGGACACATACTCGCATCGCATTAAAAAACCTCACCACACCGGCTTACAAAAAATTTCTAAAAACCTTACCGGAACATTTTATCAAAGAAAACACCTTATCTCCGGAACTGATTTTGGGCGT
>DOQH01000049.1:0-19015 GCA_003514455.1 Candidatus Magasanikiibacteriota bacterium | reverse complement strand
CTCCTGAACGGCAATGAAATAATGAAAATACTGAAAATTCAGGCTGGACCGCCGGTCGGCGTTATTATTGAAAAAATGCGCGAAGCGCAGTTGTCCGGAAAAATAAAAAACAAAAACGAAGCGAAAAAATATCTTTATGCCAACATTTAAAATTGAAGAACAAGATAACAACACACGACTGGATAAATTTTTAACCGCGCAAATGCCTGGGTCTTCGCGTTCGCAAATCCAGAAAATGATTAAAGACGGCGCTGTTACCGTGAGTGGAAAAAAAATATCAGTGCATCGTTTTTTGAAAAATGGAGATATTGTGACTGTTGCTGACGGTAAATTAACCACTGCAGATAAAAAAATCAAACCAACAACCACACCTGTTGATATTGCGCCGATTAAAACAACGACTAAAAACAAAATTGAACTTTTACCAAAAATAATTTTTGAAGATGACAATATCCTCGTGATTGACAAACCAGCCGGACTTTTAACTCACGCGCGCGATGAAAAATTATTTGATCAAGAGTCGACTCTGGTTCATTGGCTTATTAAAAAATATCCAACAATTAAAAAAATTGGCGACAAACCGGAATTGCGACCAGGCATTGTACATCGATTGGATAAAGAAACATCTGGTGTGATGATCGTTGCCAAAACCCAAGTTGCTTTTGAATATTTAAAAAAACAATTCAGCGAACACTTAATAAAAAAAGAATACTGCGCTTGGGCCTACGGCAAAATGCCAAGCAATTATGGTATAATCAATTTCCCGATCGGACGGTCGGAAGATGGAGGTAAAATGGCCGCGCGGCCCAATTCCCCAATTGTTGATGAGGATGACAAAACAGCCATTACAGAATATGAAGTAATAAAACAGCTCCCGCACAGAGCTTTGGTAAAAATAATGCCGCAAACAGGTCGCACTCACCAAATCCGCGTGCATCTTTTCGCGCTTAATCATCCGGTAATTGGCGACCCAATGTATCAATCAAAAAGCTACAAAGCGATTCCATCGGAACGGATGTTGCTTCACGCGCATAAATTAACTTTCATTGATTTAGCTGGCGGAAAAAAGACATTTACATCGCCCCTACCGGATTGTTTTAACATATAAGCGAAGCTTCAAATTTCTGCGGGCTTCGCAAACCAAAAACTTGTTTTTGGTTTGACTCATCCCTTGAAATTATGATTCTCACAATCTCCGGCGTGCCCGGCTCTGGAAAATCAACAGTAGGCAAACTCTTGGCCAAAAAACTCGGCTATGAATATTTTTCCATGGGCGATTTGCGCGGACAAATGGCTATTGAAAAAAGAATGACAATTGACGAACTAAACGCCTTGGGCGAAAAAGAGGACTGGACTGACCGGCGCGCGGATGAAATCCAAACGCAAATGGGAAAAGAAAAAGACAATTTCATTTTTGAAGGTCGTTTAAGTTGGTATTTTATTCCAAATTCTTTTAAAATTTTCCTTACAGTTGATGTGAAAACAGCTGCCGAACGAACTTTAAAAAATCGCGCAGAACGCCAAGATGAAAAACAAGTAGCATCCACATTTGAAGCTGAACAAGCAGTGCTTCAGCGGCTGGCTAGCGACAAAAAACGCTATCTTCAATATTACGGCATTGACTATACCAAATTGGAAAACTACGACATCACAATTGACACAACCAATCTTAAAATAGATGAAATTGCCCAAATAATTCTTGACAAAATAAAGGCAAAAGTGTAGAGTAGAAAGTATTAAATTTAAACTCAAAATACATATGTTGGAAACATTAGCCCAGATCAGGCCAGGCATGACCGTGAAGGTTCATCAAAAAATTAAAGAAAAAACCCCTAAGGGTGAAATTAAGGAGCGCATCCAAATTTTTGAAGGAATGGTGATTGCTCGCAAGCACGGCTCGGAAGCCGGATCAACCATTACCGTGCGCAAAATTTCCGAAGGTATTGGAGTTGAAAAAATATTTCCTCTACACTCTCCAATGGTAGCCAAAATTGATATTGTGAGAACAGGCAAAGTACACCGATCAAAATTATACTTTTTAAGAGATCCTAACAAAAAACTAAAAGAAGTAAAAAAAATAAAATAAAAAAATGTCCCCGATTCGGGGACATTTTAATTTCTTCAAATTCACTTCTTCAAATATTGTCCTGTCAAACTCTTTTTAATTTTCACCAAACTGGCCGGCGCGCCCTCGGCCACAATCTCGCCCCCTCGTTTGCCGCCTCCGGGACCCAAATCAATCACCCAATCAGCGCCGCGGATCACATCCATATTGTGTTCAATAATCAAAACCGTATTGCCTTTATCCACCAAAAAATTCAAAACCTTCATCAATTGTTTAATATCTTCAAAATGCAAACCGGTGGTCGGCTCGTCCAAAATATACAAAGTCCGGCCGGTGGCGCGACGCGACAATTCCGTGGCCAGTTTCACTCTTTGTGCCTCACCGCCGGACAATTTTGTGGCCGGCTGGCCAAGCTTGATATAGCCCAAGCCCACTTCTGCCAAAATCTGTAATTTTTCACTAATGCACGAAATGTGTTTGAAAAATTGTCTGGCCTCGGCCACGGTCATATCCAAAATATCAGCGATATTTTTATTCTGATAATGAATTTCCAAGGCCTCACGATTATATCTCTTGCCGTTGCATTCTTCGCACTCCACATACACATCTGTTAAAAATTGCATAGGAATACGCACATATCCGTCACCCGAGCAGGCCTCACATCGCCCGCCGCCTTTCACATTAAAACTGAATTTGCCGGCGTCATAACCGCGCATTTTGGCTTCCGGCACCTCGGTGAACAAATCGCGAATGGCGGTAAAAACACCGGTATATGTTGCCGGATTGGAACGCGGAGTTCGGCCGATTGGCGATTGATCAATGGTAATGACCTTGTCAATATTTTCCAAACCCTTGATTGATTGATGATTGGCCGGTAAATCTTTGGCGCGATAAAAATGATGAGCCAATGCCTTGCTCAAAATCTCAATAATCAAGGTGGACTTGCCGGATCCGGACACGCCGGTCACGCACACTAATTTTCCCAAAGGAATTTTTACATCAACATTTTTCAAATTAAAAGCCGCGGCTTTTTTTATTTCCAAATTTTTGCCGCTGCCTTTGTGAGGATTGGCCGGCGGCTCAATTTGGCGACGACCGGAAAGATAATTGCCGGTAAGCGACTCTTTATCTTTAATAATTTCCGTTGGCGTGCCCACAGACACAATTTCCCCACCATAAATTCCGGCGCCAGGGCCAATATCCACCACATAGTCGGCTTGACGCATCATTGTTTCATCATGCTCAACGACAATCACCGAGTTGCCTAAATCACGCAATGATTTTAAGGTCTTAATTAATTTTTCCATGTCGCAAGGATGCAGTCCGATTGACGGCTCGTCCAAAATATAAATCACGCCAGTGAGCCCGGTGGAAAGTTGCGTGGAAAGACGCACTCTCTGCGCCTCTCCGCCGGACAAAGTAGCCATAGAGCGATCCAAGGTCAAATAATCCAGACCAACCTGCTCCAAATCTTTTAATCGCTTGCTGATTTCTTTAACAATCGGCCCGACCACTAATGTATCTTTATTATTTTTCGCGCGCTTACTAACATCATCCCAAAAATCCATCATATCCCCAACTGACAATTCACCCATTTCGCTGATATTTTTTCCAAACACATCCACTGCCAGTGATTCCCCTTTCAATCTCTTGCCATGGCACAAAGAACAAACTTTTTCGCGCATATAATCCTCAATTTCTTTGCGCACATAATCGGAATTTGTTTCGCGGTGGCGCTTTTCCAAATTTTCCACAACGCCTTCAAAATATGTTTCCTTGCCGTCAACATGATAAACCTCTTTGCCTGTGCCATTCATTAATAAATCAATGACTTTTTTGGGCAGTGACTGCATCGGTGTTTCAGTTGAAAATCCTTTAGCCGCGGACACTGCTTGCAAAAGACGCAAATACCATGTCTGATTGCCGGTAATGCGCATCCACGGCTGAATAGCGCCCTCAGCCAGAGTCAAGCGCGGATTGGGCATTACCAATGACTCATCAACTTCCAAAGTAATACCCAAGCCGGTGCATTTTGGACACGCTCCATGCGGACTATTAAATGAAAAACTACGCGGCTCCAAAGCTGGAAAACGCCTACCGCATTTGGGACAACGCAAAACAGTGGACAGCAATAAATCTCGCTTGCCTTTTTCTTTTGATTTTTCCTGATAAAAATCAACAATTAAAATTCCATTTCCCAACTCCAGTGCGTCTTCCACCGCTTTTACCAAATTGCCAAATCTCTGGCCATTTATTTCCGCTGTAACAATTTCCAAATCCTCCAAAATTTGCGGCTTGTGCATTGAGTTGAAAAATTCTTCCGGCGTAAAATATTGACGATTGTACCGAACCAACTGGGCTTTGGAATCCTCAACAATTTTCTCAATCGGCTGACTGGGATTTTTAGTTAAATGCAAAATCGGTCCGAGAATACGCAAAGAGCGGCCTTCACTTGCCATTTTCCTGATAATTTCCACGATTTCGCCGGAGGTATAACGCTCGGCTAATTCCCCGCAATCAGGACACTTTACTCGCCCGAGGCGGGCAAAAAGCAAACGAAGAGAATCATAAATTTCCGTTACCGTGCCCACGGTGGAGCGCGGATTGTGCGTGACAGACCGCTGGTCAATGGCAATGGTGGGCGAAAGACCCTTGATTTCATCAACATCCGGCTTGTCTTGCATTTCCATAAACTGCCGCGCGTAAGAAGACAGGGACTCGGCATAGCGGCGCTGGCCTTCGGCGTAAATGGTGTCAAAAGCCAAAGACGATTTGCCCGAACCAGACAAACCCGTGATAACCACGAGCTTGTTCTTGGGAATTTCCAAATTGATGTTTTTTAAATTGTTTACTCGCGCGCCGCGGATGGTGAGATTGTCCATAGTTATGGTCCCGCACAAATTTTATTTCCTTGATATGTCTCCCAGCATTGCGCATTAGGACAATCATTATTGGCCGAGCAACCGACAGTTTCTGAGCTGACATCAGAAGCGTTACTGGAAGAAATTTCCATACCTTGCTGATCATAATAAGCATTAAAAAATCCATAAAAACACTTGCCATTCACAAATTGACTCTGACCTTGGCCTTTTAATTTACTACCGGCACAAATGACAAAATAATCAGAATCTTTAGCGCAATCCTCATCTTTATANNAAATTATTTTTACATTGGCTGTCTTCTACGCAAGTCCGGCCAAAGGTAAAATCAGTGCATTCATCATATAAACACTTAAACGGCCCGCCATCCGTGCCACAATCATCCACTTTATTGCACGGATTCCCCGCGCCGCCTGACGAACAGACGCCAATTTTCATATCTGTAACCCATCCACTCCAATCAATCACCTCTACGCAAGCGCCGCTGGCACAATCCGACGGTTTAATCAAAGCATTGCAAAACATTCCCTCTGACAATTTAGTACTCTTTTCACAAATACCTGGAAATCCCTTTTCCCCATTGCCGTATAACAAATCATAAATCTCGTCAGGTACTATCACTGAACCGGCCAAAGCTCCAAATCCAACAGCTGGACCCAATGCTCCTATTTTAGCCACAGCCATCTTCCCTTCTTTGGCCGTTTCAAACACTGCTTGGGCTATTTTTTTAGTCGTAATCCAGGTTGTGTCTTTTTTTGCCGCTGCTCCTATAAAATCCAAACTTAATTGAGTTCCTTTGGAAGCCGCTTCTGGAAAATATTTGCCCCAAATGCTTGCCAGTTTCCCAGCCGGCGCTTTAAAAAAATAACCGACATATTTTCCAACAGCCTTGCTTACTCCGCCAACCACCCATTCTCCGACTTTTGCTCCAACAATTGACCCTCCTGTAATTGGTATTGCCGATGTCATAATAATTGATATTTCGCTATAGACCAAATCCATCAGCAGTCCATTTTTGTGAATTGGGTGGCATGCATATTCCCCAAGCGCGCCCAAGCCAACGCAAGCGACATTGGTCACATCTTTTTCCCAGCATGGCTGACCTTCCGCCATATCAATCAACTCGGCCGGACGCACCATATACACTTGCGGCAATTTTAAATTCACCAAATTTGGATTAATTGTATAGAGCAAAACATACGAGCCCAAAAGTAAAAGCAGGCCGGTGATAGCGCCTACAATCGTAGCTTGAGCATTTTTTATCCCTTCCGCGCTGACGCCACCCATCATCCAATCAGCTCCGCTTTTAATCAATAAAACCGCGGCCACAATTCCGCCAATACTCAAAAGATAAACATAAATTGTTTTGATGTAATCGCCTAAATCTTTTACATTCGCGGTCTGGCCGATTTTAATTTCCAAATCAGTCGTGCCGGCAGGCAAACACACACCCAAATCACTGCCGCAACGATTATTCGGCCCTGGTGATTGCCAATTGTCATCTTTCGGAATGAAGTCGGGAAATTGTTGTTGAAGAGCTTTAAAACAAACCTCTTTCTGCCAACATATTGGATCTTTAGCTGGGTCTTTTTCCAAACCAATTGTCTGGGCGGCCTTATGATAAGCCCCATAAACTCCCTCTTGCGCCAAAATCGGACCAGCTGTCATTAAAAACAAATAGCCGGCAAACAGTAAAAAAATGAAAATTTTATCACGATCGTGCAGCATAATCACTTGACTAATCCAATTACTTTTTCCCACGCTTCCAATGGTATTGCTCCTTCAACTTTTTCCCCATTGAGGAAAAATGACGGGGTACCTGTCACTCCCAACGCCACTCCGTCAGCCCAATCCTTTTCCACTTTGCTTTTCACTGCTGATGATTCCAAGCACTGGCTGAATGATTCCAAATTCAAGCCAATCTGTCCGGCCAAAGATAGCAAATCAGTGTTGGTAAAATTCTTTTGATTTTGAAATATTTTATCGTGAAAAGGCCAAAATTTTCCCTGACTGTTGGCGCACACGGCCGCTATTGACGCTTCTTTTCCACCTGCGTGGTTAGCGTCGCCCAATGGAAAATTTCTAAAAACAAAATTTATTTTATCAGGATACTTGGCAAGTAATTCCCGCACTACTGGAAATTCTTGCTTGGAAAAAGGACAGGTAAAATCAGCAAATTCAACGATGATAATTTTGGCCGAAGCATTGCCCAAGCGCGGAGAATCAGAGCCAACCAAATTAATTTTACTTCCAGCCGGTAAATTTACCGCTGAATTATTCTGACCTGCTGTAAAATGCACGGCGCCAGACACATCTGCCGAGCCACCTTTTTTGATTTGATTATAAAAATAGACCGTGCGCCAAACAAAGATAATCGCGAAGATTATCACGATGGCGAATACGGCCAACAAAGCGACTTTTGCGCCTCTTCTCATCATATTAACATCATTATACACAATTTTATCCTGTCAAGCAAGGAGGTGGATTGACACTTAAAATTTAAACTGATAGAATTATAGACATATGCAATACCTCAATATAGCTCAAATCGTCATTTCAGTTCTATTAATCGCCGTAATTATAGTCCAGGCCAAAGGCACCGGATTATCAGGCGTTTTTGGCGGAGAAGGCAATGTTTTCCGCACCAAACGCGGATTTGAAAAAATACTCTTTTACGCCACTATCGTCTTGGCAGTTGGCTTTTTCCTAGTGGCTATTTTAAATGTATATCTTTCAACCAAATAGTGTGTTGAATGTGTTAAAAAAGTTCTTCTTAATACTCAAGAAACAGTGGAGGGGTCTTTTGTGTATTTTTGGAAATTTCTCCAGCCATCCACTGGCTAGAATTCAAAAAAATTTGGATTTGAAATTGGTTGCAAATTTGGCGCCGAGAAAGATTCCTTCTTGGAAACAATTAAAACAACTTCATAAATTTCTCAACCCTGCTGAAAAAAAATTTATTGCCGCCGCCTTCATTATAATGCTAGCGTCCGGCCTAACTCTTTTGGGAGAATATACTCTCTCGCATCGCGTGGCTGTGCCAGCATCCGGAGGTGAATACACAGAGGGACTGGTCGGCGCGCCATCTGCCATCAACCCTCTTTTTGCTCCGCTTAATCAAACTGACGCTGACATTTCTCGCCTGATCTACGCAGGACTTTTTAAATATGACCGCTCGCTCAATCTCATTCCCGACTTGGCGGAAAAATTTTCTTTGGACAAAACCAATAAAATATACACAATCACTCTCAAGTCCGATTTAAAATGGCAAGATGGCGAAGCACTGACAATAGACGACATATCTTTTACTTTGGATTTAGTTCAAAATCCGGAAACAAAATCGCCTCTTTTGGCCGGTTGGCAAAAAGTCAAATTCAATAAAATTGACAATCTTAATTTTTCATTGGAATTAGACAGTCCTTTTGCCCCATTTCCAAATCTTTTGACTTTGGGAATTTTACCAATGCATTTATGGCAAGAAGTGGATCCTGCAAATTTAAAATTAAGCTCTAATAATTTAAAACCAATTGGTGCCGGGTCTTTTATGTTTGCATCTTTGAGCAAAGACGGCCGCGGCAATCTCAAATCCTACACTCTTAAACAAAATCCGAATTATCATTTGCAAAAAGCATATATCAATCAAATTATTTTCAAATTTTATCCCGATGTGAACACTGCAATGGAGGCATTACGCAATCGCCAAGTGCTGGGATTGGGATTTTTACCAAAAGAACAAAAAGAAAAAATCAGCCAAAAAAGTTTAAATCTGGAATCATGGCGAATGGCTCAATACACCGCTCTATTTTTAAATCAAAAAAATAATTTGCTGTTGAAAAGCCAGCCATTACGACAGGCAATGAATTTGGCTGTTGACCGTTCGCAAATCATCACACAAATTTTGAAAAATGAAGGCGTGCCGGCATACGGACCTTTTCCACCGTCTTCACTTGGCACAACACAAGATTTCAAAACCGACAATGATCTAAACAAAGCCAATGTAATTTTGGATAGCGACAAATGGAATAAAATCAGCCGAGAAAAATTCTTGGAAAAAAGAGAACAAGAAATTTATAATACTTGGCTGGAACAACAAAAAGCGCAAAATCCGGAATTTTTCAAAAAGAAAAAGCTAACCACGGAAGAGCAGGATGATTGGAACAAGAAAAAAGCGGAATTTACGGCACAAACCAAAAAAGACTTGGAAGCGGGATTAAGCCCAACGCAAACTTTTTTCCGTGAAAAAAACAATTACGGCCTGGGAGTCACTCTCACCGCCTTGAACCAGCCGGAATTCAGCAAAGTGGCATCTGCCATAAAAGAATCTTGGCAAGAATTGGGCATTCAGGTGAGTGTCAATTTGGTTGACGCAGGACAAATTCGCGAAATCATTAGAAATCGCTCTTATGAAATTTTACTTTATGGCGTGGTAACAGGCGCTGATCCCGACCCATACCCGTTGTGGCACTCATCGCAGGTTGTAAATCCGGGTTTGAATTTAGCCAATTACACCAGCCGAGCGGCTGATGACATTTTAGATAAAGCCCGCACATCGTCTGACAAAAACGAACGAATAAAACTCTATTATCAATTTCAAAAATTACTGGCAGGTGACATTCCGGCGATTTTCCTGTATCATTCCACTTACCTTTATCCAATTGACCAATCAGTCAAAGGAATTGAACTGCACCAGCTGTCTCAACCGGCTGATAGATTTAATGATATTGTGAATTGGTATATACGAACCAAAAGCGGGTGGAGATAAAACAAAGCCCGGGTGGCGGAATTGGTAGACGCACAAGCTTCAGGAGCTTGCGAGAGCAATCTCATGGGAGTTCAATTCTCCCCTCGGGCATTTGAGAAAAATTTAAAAAAGCGGGCACGTCGCTCAAATTTTGTTGGGCTGGCCGTCGCCGCCGCAGGCAGCGAAATGCGCTGTGCCAGTCTGTAGCTTCAGCAAAAGAGGGTTCGGATTAATTCAATAATACCGCGCTAGTATCAAGTTTTTTATGGAACATATAGGAATTGACACACAACCAAATCTCAAGGAATCTGAATTTGCAAAGACAAAAACTAAACAAGAACAACTTTACGATTTAGCTGGTTTTAGCATGGAAGCAGTAACAGCAAAGCTTGAAAAGCTTAAACAAGTCGGCGTATTTGAACATCTTGACAAAGAATCACAACACGATTTTTTGCTTTGGCTTGGTTCTTCAGATTCCATAAAAAATTTGGAGAAACTCGATTTTACTGGAAAAAAAATTCTAACTGTTGCCGGCAGTGGTGAATTTTTTCAATCATTCATTGACAGAGGCAGTAAACAAGTTGGTGTCTTTGATTATTCAATGTTTGCGTGCTTTTTTAATGAATTAAAGTTGATCGCCGCTCGCGAGTTGTCTTATCAAGAATATATAAATTTTTTCAAGACAATCGCAGAAAGAAAAGTCAGAACAATTATTGATATTGATGAAGCTGTAATTGTAAGACTTAATCCTTTTCTATCCTCACAAGCTCGAATTTTTTTAAAACAAATTGCAACTCCTGAATATTGGAAATTATTAAACCCGGATTTTACAGAAAGTCCAATAAGTATTCGACATATTGCGGTCAATCATGCTAATGATATAAATTTTTTGGCTTCAGAAAAAAACTACAAAATTATGCAAGAGCGATTAAGACATTCAAATGTAAATTTCAGAATCACAAATATAAATTCACCGGATATAAATGCGCAAAACTACGACTATGTCTATATTTCCAATATTAGTTTTGGTCATCAAGTTGAAATTGCGACACAATTACTAAACAAAGGCGCTAAATGTGTTGGATTTACTTTTGGAGGGTCAATTGATTTACCAATTGGAGGCGACTATTATCTGGCTGTTGACACTGAAACCGGAGAAATATTTTCACAAAGAAATAACGCATATGACACAAGACACGAAAAAAAACATCTCCGGCAATGGCATATTTACATGAAAACGGAGATCGAACATTTTTTACTCCGGGCGCATCTTTTATACACAATGGTATTCGCATAACAATCAAAGAAATCGATCCTGATGTTGACCTACTATATCTCGCCCAAGCAGAGTTGGTTAACGACCAATAAATTTACTGCATAAAATTAAAAAGCGGCTCCAATCGGAGCCGCTTTTGTAAACCATTACTTTACAATCCCGCGCTCATCGCGTCTTTCCACAACAGCACACCCTCACCGGTCACCTTGTCTTTCGCCTCCACGCTGGTTTTTTCAATTATTGTTTCATTTTTGCCCTTGTCATCGCTGGAAAATTTAACGCCGACATCAAAAGAAATAGTGGCTATAGGCGCAGATAGAGGCAAACGATTTAATTGCCATACCACTTGTTTGGTATTGGTGTCATAAGCAATGTCGCCGGCTGAAAGAGATGGCACATTTTTCCAATCCACATTTTCCGGCAATATAGTGGACAATTTCAAATCAGTCACTTCATGCAAAGTATTGGCCAAAACCCAAGTGACGGTGTAGATATTTTCACTGTCAAATTTTTTACCAATCTGCGGAGGTAAATTTTTCTTTTCTTTCAAAATCACCTGCGCTGACAAATTCAAATCAGTATTCAAGGTCAAACTCAAATTATTGCTTGGCAAAATTGATGATTCACCCGGTTTGGTTGCTCCAAACAACGCCTCGCTGTAAGCCGTGATTTTTGACTCAACCAACTTGGCCAAATTGATTTCATTTTTCGCCTTAATGGGAATGATAAATTCCACTGTTCCTTTACTTTTTGGTTTTAATTCAGCCAAAGCCGGAATTTGCGCTTTGGTCCAAGTGATTGTGCCGCGCCGCACTGTGGCCGACCTCTGTTCGCCCTGCACCGCGCCATTGGACTTGTCTTCCAAAGCCGTCCAATTCAAAATACTTTTTGCGCCGTCATAAGGAATATCCATTACTGCCCGCAAGGTTAAATTTTTTAAACTTACGGTACCGCTGTTTTCAAATGAAATCAGGAAAGAAATTTTGTCGCCAAAATTCACTGATTGTTTTTCCGCGCTACCGTTGGCCGCCATGGTCAACGACAAAGCCGACTGCGTAAGATTTGTTATTTTTTCAGTTGTGACCTGTTGGAACAATTGCCCATCTTCACGCAAATTAAGAATAGCTGAAAACACTGGCGCGACTTCAAGGGACCCGGCCGTAAAAACTGATTTAATTTTAATAGTGCTTGAGGCCTGCGGAGCCAATTCCGGTAATTTCCACAATGTCTGACCTTGTGTCGGCGCCGGTGTCAAAGAATTAATTTTTAAATTAGTCGGCAATTTCAAAGACAATTCCAAATTTTTCATTGACTCTTCCGCCGCGTTTACCACACTGACAGTGTAAAATGCCTCTTCGCCAGGACCAACAGCGTCAGGCCCGACAATGCTTAATTCAACCGGTAATGGTTGAAGATTAGTTGTAAAATTGTTGACTTTTTGAAAATCAGCGTTAAAATTAGCCGGGCGGTAACTTAAAAAAGCGCGCAAAGTCAAATCAATTGGCGGCGCGCCAAATAAAGCCCCGGAAATCTCCACAGTTTTTTCTTCGTCTTCGCCAATCGCTCCAAAATCCCAACGGCGATTTTCTTTGTCATCACTTGCTGGATTAACAGAGGCAATGATAAAATTATCAGGATAGCGCACCTCCAACGAGGTGTTGGCCAAAGGCGCACGTTGGCGATTGCGAATCACTAAACGATAAGTAATGCCTTCACCGCTAACCGCTTTTTCCGGCCCGTTAATTTTTATTTCAATCTTATCTTCGGAAAATTTCTGCCCGCTGCCGAAAACAAAAAAACCGGCCCAAGATACGCCGGCTAGAAAAGCAAAAAAGAGCAACAAACCAAAAAGAAATTTGGTTTTGGAGCGACCGCCTGACGGCGCGGACACTGTCGGACGACTTTTTTTATTTGTTTCGGAATAAATATCTTGCAGACCATTGACCATTTTCCGGTCAAACGATTTAGAACTGGTTTTTTTGCGTACGGGCATATTTGTAAACGAGCAAACTCGATAGATATTTAAAAATTATCTGCCTCCGCTTGCTTAAATTATCTCTTCATCACAAATCCAAAATATCTGTCTTCTTTTAAGTCAGTTGAATAATTCAATTGATTACCATTTAGATCAATCTCGGCCGGATCGCGCCAAACCACCTGCCAATCAACCGGGATGGAAATATGACTGAAAAAGCCATCAGCCACGCGACCGGCCTGCTTTTGTGCCAATAAAGAATAGGACAAATAATCTGAATTGTTTAATAATTTTAAAGGCAAACGATAAGTAAATGACACCGTGGTTGTCTGGCCCGGCTTGGTCATTACCCAATTGCCAAAAGATGTTTTGTCTAATTCTTTGGTGATAATCGTGCCGCTGGTTTCATCAATGGTTTGCTCTTGCTCAATGGCTTGCAAATCCTCATCCAGTTTATACCACTTCTCCGCCACTTTAAATAATTTTTCTTCAGGATAAGTNNGTTTGTTTAATTACGCCATCGGTCTTTCCGCCGGCAATGTTCGTATTGATCACTGCCAAATAATCACCTTGCGGATTATCTTTTAATTCTCCGGCCCAGCCGCTGGCTATGGAAAATTTTTCCAAATCATGATTGGAAAAATACATTTGCAAATGCCGCTCGTTTAAATTTTGATTCAAAACGCCAAGCAACGGCAAAAATTCATTGGTGTTTGTTAAAAGTTTTTCAATTACTTTTGGCGCCAAGTCAGCTAAAAACTGTTTTGGTTTATTTTCCGTTTTGTCATAATCAATCTCCACTTGTTTTTGCGTTACTGCCACAAAATTATTCTCATCAACTGTCAAATCATACTCCGGCATTGCAATCGGCCCGGTTATTTTCAATAAATCAACAAACAGACGCGTGTCAAAAGCCAACACGCCATCCACGGTCGGGCCACCGCCTTTTTCATAAAACCACATTATTTTTTTGGCCGAGGTTGGAAAATCCGGAAACCAATTGGCATCTTGAAACTCCCAGCGCGCCTTAAGCAACTGCAATGGCGGCGGCGGCAATACTGCCGCTTTTAAAGCACCTTGCATTTGATAAGAACCGCCGCCCGGAAGATCCAACCGCTTGATTTTTCCTTTGTCCACATCCAACAAAGCAAACGAACCGATAAATCCGCCGGTTGGCCGCAATTCCGTATCATTTTGGAAAATTAAAAGATACCGTTTAGGGCCATCTCCGCCCAAAATTATGGACAAATTGGTTAACAATGGCTGAATTTTCTCTAAATCTGACGCCAGCCATTTTACCTTTTCGCGAACTGATAAAAATTTCTCTTGCTCTGCTTTTGGCAATGCCCCGGCATCAACTTGTTCAAGATGACTGACTACCGCTTTGAATCGCGGAGCGACTTGAGCCAAAACAGCTCCAAAACCATCAAGCTGTTCTGACAAAGATTTTTCAGGCGATATATCAGCGGCTTGAATCAGCGGCAGGGCGGCTACGGATAAATTGGTTCCGGCCATCATCAAATGCTCGCCATTAAGATATTTTTGCCGCACGCCAGGCACAATGGAAAGAACGGCGCGTAAAACCGGATTGATTCCTTTTAATTCTTTTTGGGTCTGGGAAAAAAGATCCAGTGCGGTTTGCAAATCTTTCGTTGCCCCAACAATGTCTTTGGCCAAAAGAGCTGATTGGCCTTTTTCAAGATGGCCAAAGGCCTCTGTACCCAATTTAGTAATCTGATTCTGTGTCTTTCTCAAAGACGCATAAGTTGAAAAAGCGGGCAATGGCAAGATGAGAACCAAAGCAAATAGCACAAAACCATATAATCCGGCATGTTTAAAAGCAAAAGCCGGTTGCATAATTTGCCAAGAAATCCACGGAAATTGAGGCCAACTGATTGCGGACAATGAAATCCGCGGCCAAGAAAAATTAAAATCAGGCATTTTCCAACGATGGACTGAGCTAACTTCCGTCTCTTCTTCTTCATCATCATCAGAAGAAAAAAATAAACCTTCTTCAACTACCACTGGTTTTTCTTCCAAAATATCCTCAACTTCCGTTGCAGGCGACTTAAATGAGGATAGTGGTTGACTTAAGACCCGTTCAAAAGCATTGGGCTGCCACTCCGCTGCCTTGGCCAACGGCTCGGCCAAGGTCTCGCGCAAATTCAAAACATGAGGCGATTGCGTCTCCTCTGATAAAAATGAAATCAAAATCGGTTTTGATTGTGCTAATTTTTTCCTCCTGGGCATGAGACCATTATATCACAATTTTAATATGCAGATAAGACCGCCTGTGAATATAAAATCTATAGCTTCCACAACCAATACTGCCCCAAAAGCTCTTGCCTCACTTTTTCAGTATTACCGTGCTTTAACAATCCTAAATAAGATTGAACTGTCTCTAGTGTGGACATTTCTTTAATTCTAGAAAACATTCTGCTCTTTGTTGTTGCGCGCAATATTCTATGCTTTGGAAAATGCACCCAACCGAGAAAATCAACACCGGAAACCAGTGTCTTTAAAAATACTTTGTCCGGATGTAAGGTCAATTTTAATTGTTCTGATAAAAATTGCTGAATTTGGGGGCGAATATTTTCCAACCACATTTTATCTCGTGAAAGAAAAACAAAATCATCGGCATAACGAACATAAAATTTGGCTTTCAATGAATGCTTCACCCATTGATCAAAAACATTCATATAAACATTGGCGAAGAGTTGGGATGTAAGATTGCCAAGTGGCAGACCGACTCCGAAATTACCATCTGTTGAAAAACTGTCAATCACTTGCCGAAGTAGCCATAAGATATTTTTGTCAGGAATATATTCCTGTAAAATTTGAAATAATATCCGGTGATCAATGCTGGGAAAGAATTTTCTAATGTCGCATTTGAGTATCCAACAAGTTTTGGTATTATTTTGGCTGACTTGATTTGCCATTTGTATAAATCGACCAACGGCTTTATGAAGACCTTTGCCAATACGGCAAGAATACGAATCAAAGATAAAAGTGCGACTAAAAAACGGATAAAAAATCCGATGCAAAGCATGATGCAATAATCTGTCCCGCACGGTGGCTTTGTGAATATGCCGCGGTTTAGGATCGGTGATATAAAAACTTTCATAACCGCCGTGTTGGTAAGTTTGATTGGCTAAATCCTGATTCAGTGATACAATATTATCCATCAAACGACGCGAGAACATCCGCACATCCATTCTGATTTTTTTTCCGATAATAAATTCCTGCCAAGCCAAACATAAATTTTCTAAAGAAATAATTTCTTCAAAATTATGAATCAATCCAATCTTTCCGGTTTGCCTTTTAATCCCCCCCCCCAACGCGTCCGTTGCTGAACTGCCCATCATTACCGTACTCAAAGATTGTTATTTGCTGTGGCATAATTTCTTGCCGCACTTGCCGCGGCTTAGCAGATACACGCTTGGTGTTAAAATAGATAAATTGTTTATTGACGCCTTGGAATTGACACTGACAGCTCAATATACCAAACGAGAAGACAAACTGACTTTTTTAAAACAGCTAAATCGCAAACTGGATAATCTAAAATTTTTCATAACTATCCTGTGGGAAGCCAAGGGATTGGAGGCAAATCCATACGCTCAATTATCGCATAAACTGTTTTCAGCTGGGAATATGCTCGGCGGCTGGATGAGAATGATAGAACCGCCTCAAAAAGAAACTCCCGCCGCGAGGACGGGAGTATGAAGAGACTGGCTGAAGACGAGGAAGCGGTAGTTCGGATTGAAATCGTTGTGGAGCCAGTTCAGATTCAGATCGCGCTTGTCGCCGTTCCTGTCGAGATAAGCCACATTCCAGTTGCCACCGGAGTCACGCCTCTCGTTTTATGCCGAATATCGTCCTTAACACCACCCATTGAATACTCTCAGGGTTGAATATAATTCGGAACCATTTGTTCCCTAATAATCGGCACCAAGTATCTTCAATGTAGGTCACTTCATCTTACCCTGCGATAAACTCTGCCCCGACGAACGCAGGAACATTGCCGACCGCATTCTGAAGTATGAAATGGCAAGATTCTACACGCTCAAACCATGTCCCGATGAATGTCAGAGCGTAGCCGGAGCAGTGTCTGTAAAATCTGAATTAAGTATAGCAAAAATGAAAATTTAAAAAAAGACCCCTCTTGATGTCCGTTGGACATCAAGAGGGGTGGTTGAGGGTCATAGTGACCGAGTATCCTAGGCCTCCGTTGTGGAAGCGCCTAGGGACAAAGGGTCAAAGTGCCGCCGACTTGCTGAAGACGAGGAAGCGGTAGTCCGGATAGAAATCGAAGTGGAGCCAGTTCAGATTCAGAACGCGCCTGCCGCCGAGCCTGTCGAGAAAAGCCACATCCCAGCGGCCACCGGAGCCAAGCCAGCGAGAACCCAGAGCGACGATCGGCCGCCGAAGCTGCTCAATCGGATGTTCCTTCCCGAAGGTAAGTAGTGTCGGCACATCCTCGTTGACAAAGCCGTCAGCTTCGATTTGTGCCGCGGCCTCCTCGCCGGTCACAACGCGGTCAAACTCGTAGAATTCAACCACAACCTCACGAACGCCCTTGCGCTCAACCGGGAAGTGCGCCGATGTGACATCGTTGTTCTTCCAGTTGAACTTGTTGGCCGCGACGAGCCGATCAACGCCAAGGTCGTAGTTGACCATGATGTCGTACCGGCGTCCGAAGCGCCCGAGTTTGTCATCGTAGCGGTCAGGGTTCTCCATCAGACGCTGAATAACTTCGCCACTGATGCGGCCGTTGCGCACCTGGTCATTCAACTCAAACATCTGTTCTATGGTCACGCGCATAGCACTCTCCTATTCACCTGCCAACAGTCGCTTACGACCTTGGTAACCTTTACCAAAACCATGGCGATACACCAACAGGCAAAACTGGCCGAAAACAATTCCCGGCCTTCTTTTGAATCACCTAAATGAGCCAAAAGAAAACCGGAAATAAATTAAGTTAAAGAGCAATTCCGACTATATTTTATACCACATCAGCTAAATTATGTCAAGCCCATATTCCGCCAAAGTCAATTGCGCGCATTTTTGCCAAGAATATGTTTGAATCTGTTTTAAACCATTTTTTATCAATTTTTCACGCAAATTTTCATCATTCAAAATTTGCTCGGCTTTGTGAGCCAGATCCTCCGGCTTATACGGATCAAAATACAAAGCGGCATCGCCTAAAATTTCCGGCAAACAAGACGCGTCAGAAGATAAAACCGGCGCGTTGTGAGCCATGGCCTCCAAAGGCGGCAAGCCAAACCCCTCGCTTAAACTTGGAAACACAAAAACCGAAACATTGTGATACAAATCAGCCAATTCCGCGTCAGAAACTTCATTCAAAAAAATGATTGGCAAATCAGAATATTGTTTTCGCGCCAAACATTTGAGTCGCTGATAAAAATAATTATCCCGGCCGACCAAAACTAAAGATAATGGCTTTGGCCAACTCTTTTTTAAAATGGCAAACGCCTCCAGTAGCCGTTCTAAATTTTTATGAGGATAAGCCGTGCCGACATAGAGAAGATAGGGCTCGGATTGACTTGCTGGATCCCCGCTTCCGCGGGAATGACAAAAAGACGACACGCCCTCATAGGTAACAATAATTTTCTTCTCTGCCGTACCCAATTTTTCCACCAAATCATTTTTCACAAATTCCGACGGCGTAAAAATTTTCCGCGCTCGCCGAATTGCCGATTGCAAAACTAACTTATGCGCGAGATATTTTATCCAATAAAAAACAGCCGGCAAGGTGGAAGCATGTCGGTCTGGAAAACGCAGTAAAATCAAATCATGCACAGTTATCAAAAATGTCCCGAAATAAAACAGCGGCACATTCCAATGCAAAAAATGCATTAAATCAATTTTTTGTCTGTACAAAATCAATGGCCACCAAATCTGCTCTTGCCAGCTGTACCAGCGGATATTAACAACAACTTTGATAAATCGCGCGTTTTGCGGCTGATATAATTCCCCTCCTTGCGATGTCACAAAAATCAGATATTCATTAATATCATCAATCTTGGCCAGCTCGTTAATCAACTCCCGCGTGTAGCGG
>DOQH01000046.1:3888-4314 GCA_003514455.1 Candidatus Magasanikiibacteriota bacterium | reverse complement strand
CTCTTTAATTTCTTTCACCACTCTTTCAATAAATTCTTTCTTGCCAATGTTTATCGGCTTTTCTTCACCTCGCACCCGCACCATTAAATCCCCGCCACTCAATTCCTTATCCCCAATCACTAAAACATACGGCGCCTTTTGCCCAACCGCCTTGCGCACCTTGTTACCGACTGTTTCATCGCTGTCATCTATTTCCACCCGCACGCCCACCTCAATAAATTCCGCAGCCAACGCCCGCGCTCCCTCAACATGCTTTTCCGACACCGGCGCCAAAATCACCTGCACTGGAGACAGCCACACTGGAAACGCGCCTGCATAGCGCTCAATCAAAAATGCCATAGTGCGTTCAAACGCGCCGATTGACGAACGGTGGATAACCACCGGCTGTTTTTCCTGCCCGTCCTTATCAATATATTTCATGTCAAA
>DOQH01000046.1:2340-3730 GCA_003514455.1 Candidatus Magasanikiibacteriota bacterium | reverse complement strand
CGGCTTTTGTAAAGCATAAAATGATGCGGGCAAGTCATGGGACGCAAAATCAATTCATCTTCATCAACTTTCATCACCGGATACATTGTGTCTTTATAGTAAGGATAATGCCCAGAGGTCTGATACAATTGCACTTTAGCCAAATGAGGCGTTACCACATGCTGATAACCGCGTTTGACCTCTTCTTCATACACAAATTTTTCCAATTCCTTGCGAATTATCGTGCCTTTTGGCGTAAGCAATGGCAAGCCCTTGCCAACCAAATCGGAAAAAACAAACAAATCCAAATCCGCGCCCAATTTACGATGGTCGCGTTTTTCCGCCTCTTCTTGTCTATGCAAATACTCTTCTAATTCTTCTTTGGTTCCAAAAGCTACGCCGTAAATACGAGTGAGCATTTTATTTTTTTCACTCCCGCGCCAATAAGCGCCAGCCACGCTCATAAGTTTAAACGCCTCGAGATTGATTTCACTCGTATCTTTCACATGCGGCCCGGCGCAGAGGTTGTGAAACCAATCAGAATCATAAAAACTCACCTTTTTTTCACCCTTGGCTTGGAGATCATTAATCAATTCAGTTTTGTACGGATCATTTTTATAGTATTCCAAAGAACTTTTAAAATCCGCCTCGCTTTGAATAAATTTTATTTTTTGCGCGATCATNNGTCGGACCAACTCCCAAACCGGCCGTGGGATATTTTTCCATTATCGCCATGCTCATCAAATGAGAGCAAGAGTGCCGCATTATTTCCAATTTTTCTTGAGACATATTTTTTAAATTAAAATTTCCATTCTTTTGATAAAATACTCATGACGCCTTCGTCTTCAAATTTTTTGGTGATGGCGTTCTTTAATTTTTGCCTTTTTACTCCTTCCAATAAAAATCCGGCTTTTTCATAAACCCGCAGAGCGCGTTTGTTTTTCATATATACTTCCAACTCCAACCGATTATATTTTAATTTTTTAAAAACAAAATTTCCAATCAATTTTAAACATTCGCCGGCATAGCCCTTGCCCCACTGATCTTTTTCGCCAATCACAATGCCAAAACTCGCGGCCTTGTTTTTCGCGTCAATGGTCAATCCGGTATTGCCGATTAATTTCCAATTTTCATTAAAAATTGACCAAATAATTTTGTCTTTTGCTCGCAACATTTTTTTTATCCACGCTTTTTCTTCCGGCAGTGTAATCGGCTTTTGGCGCAAAAGGTAAACGGCCACTTTTTTGTCCCCAAACCAGCGCACAAAATGCGGAGCATCAGCCAATTTTATCGGCTGTAATTTTATTCTTTTGCCTGATAAAATAGGTCCTTTCATAAAAATCCTCCCATCCCTAAAATTAACAAAAGTTAATTTTTGGGACGAGAGGATTTAAGGGTCTGCCCTTTTTCC
>DOQH01000046.1:0-2294 GCA_003514455.1 Candidatus Magasanikiibacteriota bacterium | reverse complement strand
CAAATCATATTTATTAATTTGAATGGTGGGCGCTATGGCGCTGTTGCCCAACTGTTCGCCGGCTGATAAATTTTCTTCAACCTGTTTTAAAAGTAAATCACGCAAATCAGCCGGATTGTAAAAAACGCCCACCACCTGAACCTCGCCGGTCATTTTGAACGAATCAGACACCGCTCCAATCTTGGCGTCGGTCTTCACTGAATTTTTAATATAGGTGTACAAACTGGCCGCATAGGCGCTGCTGGATGTTTTGGCTATATTCACCAGTTTTCCTTGACCNNCCGCTCATCTTTGTTTTGCTTTCCGCGTAAATATCTTTCTGCTTGATTTCTGAAAGCCCGGGAATAGTGAATTTAGTCGGACCAATTTCACCGTCTTTGCCCGACTTATCAGCATAAACCGCGGCTTTAATTTGTCCATTGGCCGGCACATTTGTAGATTTTGTTAATCTAAATAAAATACCATCCGGACTTAACAGACGCGTGGTCGCCACCAATGGTTGGGCGCTGTTTGTTTTATTATACAAAATCACCTCGCCTGTGGCCGCTCCGGGAATTTCCGTGCCGCCTGATGGAGAAAAAACTTTTTCGCCCGTGACCACTGTTCCTAAAGCCAAGCCGCCAACTTGCCCGCTGGCTGGTTTTTCTACCACCATCAAATTAGTATTGGCTTTCACTGTCTGAGGTTTTAATTTTAAAGAAATTGTTGCTTTGCCGCCGGTTAAAAATACGACAAAAATAACCAACAATATCGTCGCGATTAAAAAGGTGGTGGCAATGACTTTGTAAAATTTTGGTGATGGGCTAAAACCCTCTTCCGGCGCCGACACTTCCTCGGCGCTGTCAACGCGAATTGGAAAAACATCTTCCAAAACAGACGCTTCTTTATTTTTCTTCGCGCGCGNNAATTGTTCAATTTCTTTATTCATCACCATTATTTCATAAATTCCAATACGGCCTTTATACCCTAAATTATGGCACTCATCGCAGCCAACACTGGCAAAAAATTTCAAATTATTCAAATCAATTTTTACTGACGCGTTTTGAATAGCGCCAAATATTTCTTTGACTTTTTTCGTCGCGGCTTCATCCAATTGTGTTTCTTTTTTGCATTTCTCGCACAACTTGCGCACCAATCGTTGACCAATCACCGCGTTAAGAGCCGGCGCTAAAAGAAATGGCTTCACACCCATTGATAAAAAGCGGGGAATTGCACCTGCGGCGCTATTTGTATGAATAGTAGAAAGCATCAAATGGCCGGTCAAAGCCGCTTGTATCGCCACCTCGGCGGTTTCCAAATCGCGAATTTCACCAACCATCACTACATCGGGGTCCTGACGCAAAATTGATTTCAAACCCTTTGCAAAAGTATAATCGTGACTTGGGTCAATCTGACTTTGATTAATTCCTTCCAATTTATACTCCACTGGATCTTCCAAAGTAATAATTTTCACTCCCGGCTCGTTTAATTTTTGCAAAACGGCGTAAAGAGTGGTTGTTTTACCTGAACCGGTCGGGCCGGTTGTCATAATCATGCCGTTCGGCCTCTCCACTTGTCGTCGCAATTCTTCCAAGGACTGTCCACGCACGCCCAAACCATCAAATTGCACCACTGCCATAGGTTTTAAAATGCGCAAAACCGCGCTCTCGCCATAAACAGTGGGAATGGTGGATACACGCACATCAATCTTTTGCCCTTTGATGGCAATGGTGAATCGACCATCTTGCGGCTTATCAGTAATGTTGATTTTCAAACCGGCGATTAATTTCAAACGAGAAATAACCCGCCCCCACAAATCATTTGGCAAGTCAGCAACCGGATTTAAAATTCCATCCAAACGAAACCGCGCCACAATTTTTGATTCCTCTGCCTCAATATGAATGTCCGAAGCGTCAAATTTCAAAGCCGCGGCAATAAGCACGGAAAATACATCGGTGACAGAGGCGCTTTTTACTTGCTTGTCCAAAGCTGTGAATGAATCCACGGCCGCGCCAAACCGCTCAATATCCGCTTCGCTTATCATTACATCGCGGCTGCGCGTTTTAATTACAGGCAGTGTTTCATAAAATTTCATTCCCTCTTGCCAGCTGTGTTCGGAAATCAAATATATCACGGAGTTGGCGTGATTTCTTTCTTCCAATTCATGCTGTAAATCCAAAACTTTTTGATTGGCAGGATCAATGGCTCCGAGACGCAACTCCGTGCCATTGTAAAAAAAACAAATCACTTTTAATTCAGCCGCCTTTATGCGAGGCAAAAGATTCATTGCTTCGGCGGTAATTGGAAAACGAAAA
>DOQH01000009.1:3394-9761 GCA_003514455.1 Candidatus Magasanikiibacteriota bacterium | reverse complement strand
AACAAGGATTTTGTAATTGGTTTTATCACCACGCGCCAAATCATTGAAGACCCGTGTTTTATTAATTTTACTCCTGGGGTGCAACTGGCCGCTGGCAACGATACATTGGGTCAGCAATACAACACGCCGACTAATGTTATTGGCCAACAAAAATCCGACATTATTATTGTCGGACGGGGAATCTATACAACGCCGGATCCCATTGCCGAGGCCAAAAAATATCGCTCTGCCGGCTGGCAGGCCTACCTGCATCGTTAATTTAAAAACTCCATTATCAATTTGGCCGCGTCGGCTACATTATCCACCCACTTGATTTTGGCGTCTCGCTTAAACCAAGTCATTTGCCTCCGGGCATACCGTCGAGTATCGCGTTTTAAAAGTTCCACCGTATTTTCCAAAGAAATTTCTTTTTTAAAATAACCGGCAAATTGTTTGTAGCCTGTGCCGCTCATTGAAGGAAGATTCCAGCCATAACGCTGTTTTACCAAAGCGCGCACTTCTTCCAAAAGCCCGCGTTCCATCATTTTTTCAGCTCGCTCGGCAATGCGACTGTTTAATTCATCGCGCGGCACGCTCAAACCGATTTGCAAACACTCAAACAGCGACTCGCCTTTGTTCTGCTGGCCGGAAAATGTTTTACCTGTCCAAATGCACACCTCTAACGCTCGAATCAATCGGCGTTTATTATCAGCATCAATTGTGCGCGTCGCAACAGGATCCAATTTTTTCAACAATTCCACCAATTCTTGATTGGTTTTTTCTTCCAAAGATTGGCGCAGTTTTTTATTCGGAGGCACAGCGGGAATTAATAAATTATCAACTACTGCCTGAATATACAAACCTGTTCCGCCAACAAGCATTGGTAATTTACCGTGGCTAATAATTTCGTTGACTCGTGCTATGGCCAAGGCCTTAAATTGCGCCAAACTGAATTCATCACCGGGATCAATAAAATCCACCAAATGATGGGGGATATTTTCATAAACAAAAACCTTCTCGCCGGTAACTTTGTCTTTTTGCCAAGCCCCTCGCACTTTGGCCGTGCCAATATTCATTTTTTTGTAAATCTGACGCGAATCGGCGCTAATAATTTCGCCGTTAAATTTTTTCGCCAGTTCAATGCTAAAATCGGTCTTACCGGAGGCGGTCGGACCAAGAACTACAACTAATTTGGACAATTTTTGAACCGGTTTAATTTCCATATTCGGGGTAGTCAATATAGCATGGTTTACAGTTTAATGTCAACTGTCTGTCAATGCCAACTGGAATGGCGACAGCAATTGTACCAAAAAAATGAAAAATAAAAAAGACGCGCGACATTACTGTCACGCGTCTGTGAATCGGCTCTGAAATAGATTTTGAACCAAAGACCAAAATCCTTGATCCAAAATACAAAATTCCAAAGCCCGAAGACCGCACTACCCGAGAAGGAGCAGACCCCCAGCGGAATCGCCATAGGCAGCAAGGTACCTGTGGTTGAAGTCGAGGCCGCTGCCGCCCGCAACGAAGCAAAGCGAATAAACGGCGGAGCCAAACTGCAAAGCGGCTATGTCTAGCCCGGGCGTGTTGAAATCACGAGCCAGTATTTCAGGATAGCCGATGATGTCCGCGGCCGTATCCCAACCGCCGGAAAGTATGAAGCGGCTTGGCATTCTGGCTTCCTGCTCGCGGTCGGCCGGAATGGAAAATCCCTGCAAGCAAGTGCGGAAACTCGCCCAAACGAGCGATCCTGTGGTCGCGCGACGGACAAATTCGCCATAACGCGCGCTATCCGCGATCTTGACATTGTCGACGAGCTGACCGCGCAGATTGTTGTAGAATTTTCGATTTGGAAATTGCTTGATGTATGACCGACCAGCGGCTTCTACAAGCGATTCCAAAATCGCGCCGTGATCACCAGCCGGAATCTGAGGAAGGACGCCGAGGAAGTGAGGAACATTGAGAAGGTTCTTCGCCCCATTCTCCTCATTCTCCGGCAGATTCAACCACTGCAGGATGGCCGCGTATCGAGTTTCTATCTCATTCACAGATGGAAATGCCGCGCAGGGAAAATGACAATATTCCTTGTGCCGAGCGAGAAGCGCGGTAATGCCCGCGGTGTCCAAAGTTGGTTGGTTCTGGAAAAAATTGCGATTGGCGCCAACAACGTTACTCAGCAATCCGTCCGGAATACATCGACCATTTTTGTCCACCAAGAGTTGAACGTTTTTTTCCCATTTCGGCATCAAACGTCCTGCTAATATGTCCGGCAAGCGCTCCGCACCGATTTTAGCCAGCGCGATGTTGAGAAAGGCCTCCACCTGTCCGCCAGTCAAATCGGGATACTTCGGGTGTATCCAATCCTCCGGCAAGCGCGCCCTGTTGACCATCACCCTCGCCACCTCATCACCGCCCAGCAATTCCACCAGGATCGCCACTTCTTTTCTGGTCAAAGTTCTCATGATCTTACTCCTTGGACTAAAAACCCAAAAGTGTGCGCCTCTACCCGAGGCCCGGGTTCCCCCTCAACATAAGGAGAAAAAAACACTAAAAATCCTTATTTTCAGCATATTTTTCCCCTCATGGTTTTAAAGTTTAGATTAAGTTAAAGAACTACAGAATAGGATAACAAATTTCACAATTATTGTCAATGCCCATACAATCCGACTAAATTTTTTACTCGCACGGCCAACTCGTAATTATTTCCCTGCTTCAAGACCCCCAAATATGACTGCACAATTTGATTAAAATTTTCAGATGTAATCAAACCGCGGTTCAATTCCAACATTTTTTGCCGCAGCTTTTTAAACATTCGCTGTTTGGTTTTTGTCCGCAGAACAATGCGATACGGCAAAACAACATAACCGAGAAAATCAATACCTTGAGAAAATTTCCTGATTTCCACTTTATCGGGATGAAGCCGCAGAGATAATTTATTTTTTAAAAAATCATCAATATATATTAATTTAGCTTTCAGATAACCGGGGTTACGGTGTAAAATAACAAAATCATCGGCATAACGAAAATAATATGATACGTTTAGCCGATCTTTTACAAACTGGTCTAATTCATTCAAATAAATATTAGCGAAAATTTGCGAAGTAACATTGCCTATGGGTAAACCGAATTTCAAATTGTTTTCCTTCAAGCCCCCCCCCCAAGAATTTATCCCTGAAGAAAAACTGTTGATTATTTTTTCCGTCAATCACAAAAATTGGGTATCGTTGATTTTATTTTTTATCAACTGCAACAGTTTTTGGTGAGACACGCTGGCAAAAAATTGTTTGATGTCGCATTTCAACGCATAGATTGGCTGTGTATAATTATGACTTAAACGACAAGCGGCCATGGCCAAATTAGAGACAGCCAAATGAGTGCCCTTGCCAAGTCGGGAAGAATAGGAATGATAAATAAAAGTCGGATCAAAAATTTGATAAAGCTCGTGAAAAACCAAATGGTGAACCAAGCGGTCGCGAACCAAGGCCTTGCTGATTACGCGTGGCTTTGGATCGCAAATGTGAAAAGTATGATAAGAACCGTGCTGATAAGTTCCCGACATCAACTCCTCGGAAAGTTGAAAAATGTTATCTTCCAAATGACGTTCAAAAAGCTGAATATCAAATTTCTCAATCCTGCCTCTTCTAAATTCATTCCAAGACAAAAATATATTCTCTAAATCAATTAATCTGTCAAAAATCGTATGGACAATTTGCATAATATTACAAAACCAATAGAAATACCACTGGTGACTAAAAGCATTGAACTCTACAAAATATTTTATCAATATCTGGAATTGTTCCCAAAAAAAGACAAATACGCTCTTGGCGCCAAATGCGAAAAATACTTATTGGAAACTTTGGAACTGTTTTTAGCGGCCGGCGGCGCGCCGCTTCTTGATAAAAAACGGCTGGTTCAACAGGCCAATGTAAAATTTGACGCGCTAAAAATTTTCTTGCGACTGGCCAAAGAACTCAAAATGCTGGACATTAAAAAATACATAGAATTACAAAAATATCTGCAGGAAATCGGTCGAATGTTGGGCGGTTGGCAAAAATCGCTTCTATAACGCAACAGGGAGCGCAAACGCGCTCCCTGTTTTTTTCTAGACACAACCCGAGAAGGAGCAGACCCCCAGAGTAATTGCCATAGGCATCAAGGTTCCTGTGGTTGAAGTTGAGGTTGCTGTCGTTCGCATTGAAGTAAAGCGAATAATCGGCGGAGCTCCAAAATTTGCTTTTTTCCATCCAAGATCAAAATAAATTTATTCTGTTCCATGCCCTTATGAGGTGTGAACACCAGAAAAAAGCAAGTAGTGTCTAAATTCTTCGCGTACTCTTTGACAATCCTTAAATTGCCAAACTCTGCCGCGCTTGAAGAATCAAGAATTTCGGCGGCTTTGATCCGTGAACCAAAGCGCATCGGCCTACTCTCAATCCAAGTATACCAAAATTTTGAAAAATAAAAAAGACGCGCGACATTACTGTCACGCGTCTGTGAATCGGCTCTGAAATAGATTTTGAACCAAAGACCAAAATCCTTGATCCAAAATACAAAATTCCAAAGCCCGAAGACCGCACTACCCGAGAAGGAGCAGACCCCCAGAGAAATAGCCATAGGCACCAAGGCCCCTGCGGATGAAGCGGAGGCGGCTGTCGAACGCATTGAAGAAAAGCGAATAATCGGCGGAGCCAAACTGCAAAGCGGCCATGTCCAGTCCTGGAGTGTTGAAATCGTGGGCGAGGATTTCAGGATACATTGCCATAGCCACAGCAATATCCAAACCGCCGGAAAGAATGACATTATCCGGCAGAGAAGCCATTTGCTCACGAGCGGCCGGAATAGAAAATCCGTGTAGCGCGGTCGGAAAATAGATTCCGACTACCGAGCCCACGGCCATCTTGGCGATGAGCTGCTCATGACGAACGCCAACTGCGATAGTTATTTTGCCGGTCAATTCTCCACGCTGATAATTATTGAATGACCGATCGGTAAATGTCGTGGTGTAGGATCTTTCCACAGCCGTTAGAAACACCTCGCCCAACATCTGACCGTAATCATTCCCCGCCATCTGCGGCAGAACAATCGGCAAGTAAACACCTTTGAGCAAATTGACCAATTGCTTGTCTGATTTGATCTGCTTTAGAATCGCGTTGGAGCGGGCTTCAAATTCCGCCGCGGACATGATTGGCCCTTGTTGCAAAAACTCGACCGCGCGAGCAATCAACCGGCCGTAATCCAGCTTCGGCTGCTTAAGACAGAAATCCTGATTGGCATCCGCCACCAATGACTTAAGCCCCTCTGGCGGAATGCGACGGCCGTGTTTGTCAAAAAGCGAGACAATAGCCGGTTTCACAACCGCCATGCCATTGGCAAACTGCACCTGCAATTCGCCCTTAGCAATGCGACGCGCCGTCTCTATTCCTAGGCGGTTGAGCAGGGCCTCATCATCACCCCTGCTCCATTCATCGTACTTTCCCATGGTATCCTCCACTTTCAGGCGGTTAGCCCGAAAATCTATTGCCCCTGCCCGAGGCGCGAGTCTCTCCTTGCCATAAGGAGAAAAAAACACTAAAAATCCTCATTTTCAGCATATCTTTCCCCTCATGGTTTTAAAGTTTAGATTAAGTTAAAGAACAATTGACTATATTTTATACCACAACTGCCAATTTCTGTCAACTTACAATATTTCACCCACCAACCGCCACATTTCAGCTTTATCTATCTTCACTTTCACAATTTTACCAATCATGTCAACCTTGCTCTCAAACTCCACCAGCTTGTACTCCCGTGAATTGCCAGCATAGATATTTTTCTCCGTGTCCACGCGTTTTTCCACCAATACCTCGGCTGTTTGTCCGACATATTTTTGATTTTTTCGCAACACAATTTCCTCCATTAAATTTTGTAAAATTCGCCACCGACGCTCTTTTTCCAAATGCGGCACATCATCAGCCCAGCGCGCCGCGGCTGTGCCCGGGCGCGGGCTGTACTGCGCGAGGTAGGCAATATCAAAATCAGCCGTCTTGTATAATTCAACAGTTTTTTGAAAGTCGTCTTCTGTTTCGCCAGGAAAACCAACAATAATATCCGTGCCCAAAGCAATATCCGGCCGGACTTTTCTGATTTTTTCCACAATTTTTAAAAATTTCTCCACAGTATATTTACGATTCATTTTTTTCAAAATTTTGTCGCTTCCGGATTGAACGGCAAGATGCAGATAATTTATAATTTTGGGCAATGCCAACGCCTCAAGCATTTCATCATCAATATATTGCGGGTCAACTGAAACAAACTGAATGCGATTGATGCCATTAATTTGATTGATTTCCAAAAGCAAATCGGCAAAAGAAAAATCTTCCGCGTCTGGCGCTTTGTAATTATTCACCAC
>DOQH01000009.1:0-3346 GCA_003514455.1 Candidatus Magasanikiibacteriota bacterium | reverse complement strand
GGCAAGCAACCGGTAATGCCAATAATCAAATCCGGCTTATTTTTTTTCAAAAGCGTTAAATTACGCACCTGACCAAACAGGCGATTTTCCGCGCTTTGCCGCACCGAACAAGTATTCAACATCACCAAATCGGCCTCATCCGGCTCTTTGACCTCCACCCCGCCCAATGAAATCAGCAATCCGACGATTCTCTCTGAATCGGACTTATTCATCTGACAGCCAAAAGTAATGATAAAAAATTTAAACATACAATTGATACATTATATCCACACCCGCCAATAAAAAGCAAAAAAACAGCGCCGTCCCATTTGGAACAGCGCATCACTTGGATCCCCCTAGTTGTTTCCTTTTGCCGCATCTTCGTGGCGGCATAGAGAGAGTAACTGCCCTCCTCCAATCTCAATCTGCGAGCCGTTGCGGTCTTGAAATGTGACTAACAGCAAATCCTCTTTCCAAATCTGCTCTTGGCCACCTGGCGGCGGCTGGACTTGGAAAGAAAAAAACCAGCCATCCTGCTCTGTTTCATCACTCGCGGGTTCCGGACCCGCGCCGCAGACATCCAGCACTGACCACCAAAATGGCGTTGTTTCGCCTAATTGGTGAAGGCCTATCTTGCCAACCCCTTCCGCCCATTTTTCGAAACGAGCGTTTTCTATCTCCCTTATCGCGGGCCAAACATTCGACCCGCAAATTAGGCCAATTCGCAATCGGCCATCTGGCGACCACTGAACCTTATACACAAGCAGTCGAGCCAACAAGCGGCTTACTGCATCTTGTCTTTTTCCTTTCATTTTTCACCTCCTAAAAGGAACCCGCCATCTTAATACAACCAGCTAAAAAAGTCAAGCACTTGCTTGACTTTTTGGTTTTATGGTGCTATTATATAAATAACTTATTTAAATATAAAATATATGGGCAACGAAGCTCGTTCATTTAATCCGGAAAAAACGGAAGAATTAAAAATTGAGGAATCTGCGGAAACAGAAACTCCTAAAAAAATTAAAACTAAACTTGGCGCTCCATCTTCAAAAACAGGGGATGTTGTTCAAGCTGAAGAAGCTGATCTTGGACCAAGAGAAAAATTATTCAAGGCAACTGAAAAATCAAAAAAGGCGGAACAATATAAGAACTATATTGGAAAAAGCTATGGTGAAGAAGTAAAAAAAGACAAACCTATTTTCCAAATGGCTGAAAAATTGGTTGTACAGGAAGAAGAAAAAAAAGCAGCGGCTATAAAAGAACTGAAAACGAAAATTTTAAAAGAGATGGGGGAGTCGGATGCCAAAATCGCTAAAAACAAACAAGACCCGAATGATCGTTTTCAAAAAATTCGTATAACACCAGAATTTGAGGAAGTGCAAAAAAAAGCGGCGCAGAGGGATATTGAAAAAGCCCACGCGAAATTAGCTAAAGCGGAAGAGGACTTTGCTGAGGCGGAAAAAAATCGACCGGGCGCTATTTCTAGATTCTTTTCTCATTTTAAAATCGGCAAACAACCGGAAGCTGTAATTGCCTATCAACAAGCCTTTCCTAATAAAAATGCATCACAAAAAGAACTTAAAAAACTGGAAACGGAGGCCATTGAAGCGACCACTTCCAAAGCGTCATCTGCGGAAATGACTTATCAACAAGCTGTTAGGGCGGTGGCGGAAGCCAAAAATCAATTAGAAAAAACAAAAAGAAGTATTCTCAATTCTGGAATTTATATGAAACCCAAAAAACGAATTCCCGGTGAAGAAGAAAATAAACCTTTCACAATGGGCACGCCTGGTAGTGGCGAGAGCAGGGTTTCCGTACGCGGAATAATCAAAAAAGAAAAACCAAAAGCAGAAATAAATCCGGAAAAACCGATTGCCCAAAAACCAGCCATCATAACAGGCGAGCACAAAATCGTATTTAAAGAAGAGCCGACCCAAGCCCGGCACAAAGTGGAAGTGAATTTGCCGCCAATAATAGAACCCGAGCCGGAAATCACGCCGGAAGCGGTTTCCGGCGCCAAAGAACAATTGGAAAAACACATCAAAGGAATGTTTTTTAAAGGAGACAACACTAAACAGTTAATTTTTCAAAATGCCGCTTTGATGGAGCGACTAGCTGATGCCAATTTCCAAGGCGACCAACAAACTTTAAATAAAGCCGTCATGGATACCAAGGAAGAAATACTCAGTGTCCACAAACTCAAACTTGAAGAACAGCTCAAATTGGAAGGAGCTAAATTTGACGATATCGCGGAAAGTGGAAAATTATCCAAACGATTAAAAGCCATATTTAAAAAACAGCCGGAAAGCTATAATCAATTTTTGGCGCTTGAAGATCTGTCTGAAGCTAACACTTCGTCCATAGCCGTTCCTCTTAAAAAACAGACGCGTCAAACGGCTCCTGTTCTCCGAAACTGGTAATAAAATAAAAAATCGCCCCGACATAATCGGGGCGATTTTAAATTCATCTATTTTCTCTCTTTAATTTCTTTCACCACTCTCTCAATAAATTCTTTCTTGCCAATGTTTATCGGCTTCTCCTCGCCTCGCACGCGCACCATCAAATCCCCTCCGCCCAATTCTTTATCCCCAATCACTAAAACATACGGCGCCTTTTGCCCAACTGCTTTGCGCACTTTGTTGCCAACTGTTTCATCGCTGTCATCAATTTCCACCCGCGCGCCCGCTTCAATAAATTCCGCGGCCAAGGCCCGCGCGCCATCAACATGTTTTACCGACACCGGCGCCAAAATGACCTGCACCGGAGACAACCACATTGGAAACGCGCCTGCGTATCGTTCAATCAAAAAAGCCATTGTGCGCTCAAACGCGCCAATGGACGAACGGTGTATAACCACCGGCTGTTTTTCCTGCCCGTCCTTATCAATATATTTCATGTCAAACCGTTTTGGCATTACAAAATCATACTGCACGGTAAAGGCCGTTTCTTCGTGGCCATTGACTTTCTTTATTTGCACATCAATCTTCGGCCCGTAAAAAGCGGCCTCTCCGGCTGCTTCAAAATATGGCGCGTCCATATCTTTCAGCACTGACCGCAAAATTTCTTCGGCCTTATCCCAAGCCGCATCGTCTTTATAATATTTTTTATCTTCTTTCCTATCGCCCAAAGATAAGCGATAACGATAATCCTCGCCTTTTTTCAAACCAAAAATTTTATTGACGTAATCAATCAAATCCAAAACTTGTTTTACCTCATTGGCAGCTTGGTCTGGCGTAGCGATAATATGGGCATCAGCCAAACAAAATGTTCTAACGCGCATTAGCCCTGCAAGCTCGCCGCTTTTTTCATAACGAAACTGCGACGCGAACTCGGCCAACCGCAATGGCAGTTCGCGATAACTGCGCGG